>JAJYAG010000284.1 GCA_021779665.1 Bacteroidota bacterium
CAATTTATCAACAACGGCATATTTTGATCATTATTTTGAACGGGGCAGGGTAAATGAAAATATAGTTTCGCCACCGGGCATACTTTCAACCCATATTTCACCATTGTTTTTTTCGACCATTTCCTTACAAAGCAGCAATCCCAAACCAGTACCTTTTTCTCCTTTGGTACCTATGCTGCTCACTGACTGGTCTAGACGGAATATCTTTCGCAGATTTTCATCGGATATGCCAATGCCATTGTCCTTTACCGAAATAATAATCATATCCTCATCTTCTTCTGCAATTGCAGATATTTTACCGCCATCGGAAGTAAACTTGACCGCATTCGATACAAGATTCCGAATAATGGTGTTCACCATGTATTTATCAGCAAAAGCGGAACAGCTGGCAGGAATCTCATTCCTGAACTGTATGTTCTTGTGCTGAAAGGCTGTAGTGAACAATGTCTCAATGGAGTTGACCAAGTCGTGCACATCAACTGCAGAAGGTTTAAAATCGATGCGGTTAATCTGGAAGCCTGCCCAGAGGAGAAGATTTTCAAGTAAATCGGACAGTCCTTTCGATGTATTTCCGATAACAGAAAGATATTCGTGCAGCTCATGTTTTTCGAGGGTCTCCATGGTTGCAATGAGCTGGTCGGTAAATACCGATAAAGATGAGACAGGACTGCGGAGGTCGTGCGCCAGGATAGAAAAGAACTTATCCTTTGAAGCATTTAACTGATGCAGCTTTTGACGGTTCTCTTCCAGCTCGGCTACCAGCTTTTTATATTTGAGCAAATCTTTATGACGGGCCATGGCGATGGTAATGGCGCGGTCAATTTCGTCGTGCTTGGGAGGTTTTGTAAGATAAGCGGCTATTCCTGACTCACTGGCTTTTTCGACCAGGTCGTGCGATTCGTGAGCCGTAATTATTACCACAGGTGTAGGGCACTGTTCAAATATGATGCGTGCAGCCTCCAGGCCATCCATTTTTGGCATTTTGATATCCATCAGGATCACATCAGGTTTAAGAGATCCAGCCAGTTCCACTGCCTTTTTACCGTTTGGAGCAATGCCAGCCAAGGTATATCCCGAGTTTTTCAGAGCACGCGATATTTCTTCGGCGATCAGAAAATCGTCCTCGGCAATCAATACTTTTATGTTATTTCTGTCCATTTGCTGAAGTATAATACCACAAGTTACGAATTATTGGATATCTGCTATTCGATATGTGGTATTTAGTAAGTAGTAACGGGATTTTTAGTAAAGGGGGGGCTGTAAGCTTTTGTTTGAAGAGGCATAGATCAAATACAATAATCTTGTCCTTTTGTCATGACACAAAAGGACCAAAAAGTCTAGGCTTCCTGGAAATTTGCTAAAATAATAGTTTTGTCTACTGCGGGGGTAAACTCGCTTTATCATTGCAATACTCTGAGCACTGCTATTAAAGAAGTAATTCCAATACTGAGGGAATTACCAATTAACTCGCTCAGACATACCCCCTCATAACGCCCAAACTATTATTTTCTTAACGCAATTTCCAAAAGGCCGCCTGCCTTCTAATAAACTCTTTATTAAATGAGAAATTTCAAACAACAATAATCTACAACAGATCCTATGAAGGCTTTAGGATAATCAGGGTGTAGACGATTAATTATAAATATAATGCCGTCCTTACAGGACTTGATATTATAGTTCACATTTGTTCTCTACCATAATGTCGTTCCTACGGATCTTCATTCCAACGGGGTTGAGGCGATTTACCTGTGGTGAGATGTTTCCTAATTTCTCACTATGATATTTATGACAGAATTTAGAAGCTTTAAAAGAGAATTTACCTGTTGCGGCGATGGTAACGGAATTGCATTACTTAATGGTTGCCGCGCCGCTAATGTATCCGGGTGCTTTTTTAATCCCGGGGCTCCGCTTTGCTCCACCCCGGGTTACAAAGAGGCCGCACCTAACGGCGCTTAAAACCAGGATAGACTGGTCATCACCGCATTATGACCGCATTTAGTTGGGGTGAGGTCTCGAAATGATAAAGAGTATTTGGGTTGGGGATGTTTAGTCTAAGCCCTGATTTATTTTCTGAAATAGTTTTGAGGTACAAACAGGTTTTTAATCAACCCACCCCTGCTTTCGCTGAAAACAGCGCCCGGATTTGCAGTGCTTGTCACATAAAACATGTTGGTTGAATCTGCCGGGAAGGCTTTTATCTCCATTACATTTTTTGCATCACTTTCTACCAGCACAGAATAAACCGGTTGTTTCAAAGGAGAGGCATCGTCGGCAAAACTGCTGCCGGATGCGTTTGTGATCATTTGCAGATAATTGTAAACATTTACCGAGTCAGCCGGCATACCGTTAACATTCCATATTTTACCGTTCAGAGTTAGCGTAAAGGAGCTGTCGGGGTAAGAAAAAGTGATACGGCTGATTTTGTCGTAGCTGCCCTTGCCTAAGGCTTTAAACCGAAGCGAATTTAAGTCCTGATTGAAATTCATCACCAGAAAGCCTGAAACTGCATATATATCCTGCTCATTTTCGAGACGGATGAAAGTATTCATACTTTGATAGTTCTGCTGGTACGATACTTTACCAATGATGAATGCTGCAGTTGTTTTTCCACTTTCTTCCACTTTTACTCTTATTCCTGAAGATTCACCCACCTCGTATTGTTCGCGACTTTCTTCGCCCGTTGCTGCAAGCCTTTCGGGCCTGAGCTCCGTGAGCGCTTTTAAAATAGCATTCACCGGACCATGATCGGTTTGGTAAGTTTTGTTTTTATACAGAAGTTCCCACTGTTGTGCTGTCTTCTTCAAAACCAGGGGTTCTTTTTGTCCTTTGGGTATTATGGTTATTGAAGTTATTTTTGCAGTATCCACTTCCACAAGGCTTTCGCGGAAGTTACGGTCGTTGCCTGAACTTTTCAGCCATTGTGTGAGTGCAACTATTAATACCAGAACGCCGAAAATAATGGCCAGCGTTTTGATGTTCAATTTATTAAACATAACCTTCCTCCATTCTTTTAATTCTGATGCGGCGGTTTCTGTTTATCCGCCAGACACCATATCCAATGATCAGCAGTATGGGTAATGTAAAATTCAATATTTTGAGCAGCAAACGGGTTGAGTCGCTCACCTGGTCGAGAGGACGCATGGTAATGCCTTTAGTTCGCAGCTGGATAAGGCCTGTGTCGTCGCTTAGCCAGTCGATAGCATTTACAAAGAAGTTGGCATTGTCGGGGTTAATCTGATGTGCCTGCTGACCTTCGCCATTCACGGCAAAGTCGCCATCGCCCACCACGATCATTTTACCGGATTTGGTACCCCCAAAGTTACCCGTGATAGCTGCAGCCACCACCAGGTTTTTCGATGGGAAATCCTTTTCGGACCATTCCCTGTTGAGTTCGAATTGCACAGGAACTTTCTGTACATTCGACTGTTCCGATGTTTCTACCAGGGGAAGATACTGCTTTGATGCATCCCCTTTATATCCTACCGTACTTGCAAAGCTCATGATTACTGCCTCCAGACCTTCGGTAACCGGATGCTTTGTGAAAGTCTTGAGTACCGGGAAATATGGGAATTCTATCTGCCGGGTAAGCATAAAACCCATTTGCTGTTCCTGAACGCCAACCACGCCGCACAGGGCATCGGTAACAAAATTGTCGTCGACCATAATACCTTTTTTCTCCAGCCATTTCTCAAAGCCAGTATTTACAGCAATGCCTATACCCTGCGACATCTGACCTTCAACTCTGTTAAGCGCTATCAGCAGGTTTCCCCCATCACTTAAAAACCTGTCGAGCTGCTCAAGATAGACAGCTTTGACAGAATCGCGCGGAGCAACAATGGCTATTGTTTTGTAGCGGTTCAACATGTAAGACGTGTCATTGAGAAATACCGGATCAACCTGGTACATTACGCCCAGTTCGCTGTACACCTGCTGGAATGCACCCAGCGAAGGTTGTCCCTGCCCCTGAAGGAATCCGATCAACGGCTTGTCGGAGACAGAAAGTTTCCTGATAGCAGTTGTAAGCGCATATTCCATGGCAGCACCCGGTTGAATTACAGGAATGGGTTCGGACTTTTCGCCCATTTGCACAACAGCACCAATGAAAGCTTTTTGCTGTTTCACCTGGTCCTTTTCGGTCGAATTGAGCAAGACAGCCTGTACACCTGCCTGAGCAGCTTTCTGTTCAATCTCCTCTTTCCCGGCAGGATCGATAAACTCAAATTTCACTTTGTTTTTCGAAAGGCTGGAATATTCGACAAGGAGATCCTTAAAATCGCGGCGCGCTTTGATGAGTTCTGGTGGAACATCTTTGGAAAAATACGCTGTTACGGTAACAGGATCCTTCAGATTTTTCAGAATATTTTTTGTCGATTTGCTTAAAGTGTAAGCCTTATCCGCTGTAAAATCCAATCGCGCAAAAAAGCTGAGAGAAATGAAATTCAGCAATAAGATCACACCCGCAATTAAA
>JAJYAG010000133.1 GCA_021779665.1 Bacteroidota bacterium
AAACCGCAAGTTTGATATTTATATCGATGATGAAAAGCTTGTCACCGAAGACAACACAAATCGCTGGAACCAATCGTTGTTCCAGAATATTTCGTATGACATTCCCGATTCAATGATTAAAGGCAAAAGCCATGTTCGGGTGAAATTCCAGTCGTATCCCGGAACTACTGCAGGTGCGGTTTATTTTGTAAGGTTGGTAAGAGGCAAATAAAATGTAACCCATCCGCTCCGTAGTAATTTTGCTTTGGTATATAAAACATTGTAAATACCTGTAATGACGGGTAATAATTAAGAAAAGTTGTTAAAATTTTAAAAGACGTGCCTATGGGAATACACTGAAGTAACACTTATTTAAAGGTCAGTATTTTGAAGAGGTTGTGTAATAACTTTTGTAAATTAAGGTGGTTGGGAATTCCCTGGATGGAAAACAGAGAAAGTCGAAACATCAATTTACTGGTTTACACAACTTCTTTGTTTATTAATAAATCCAATTGCATGCCGGTTTTTTTCATTATGAATTAATTTTAAAAGCAATTGTTCAAAAACTACCAACTCTTTTGCTATCTAAAATATACTTTTAAAAGCTGAATACTATTCGGTTTGAACCCTGAAAGCCCATCTCTTTTGCTTTACGATGGAAATTTATTGAAAGAGAATCAAACTGTCAGATTCTTTAAGGTTTAAGACTGGATAGTATAATATGCTTGATTTGTGTTTTAATAGTTAGTAATCTCTCCGTCCTGATGCGAATCCCGATGGTTATTAAGCTACTGGAGTTGTCAACTAATCAATTTTAAACACTAACGATGTAGAATAAGGCATTTCTTTGGGGCAAGTGATTGTAAGCCCATCGGCTTCCTGTTTCCATTTCAACCTTTCTTCATAGCCAAGAAGTTTTACTGATGTGACTGGTTTGCCTAAATATTTGGCCTCTGCGGCAAGAGATTTAATTTTCACGGAAGATGATGGAGACGGTACATTCATGGTAAAGGCATACAGTGAACCGTTTTTCCCAACTGTAAAGCGAATATCCTGAGCATCGAATTTGAATTCGGCATGTTTACGCTGCAATGCACCTCCAGGTAACATTTTTAGTTTGCCATCAACAATTTCCCCTTCGCCGGGGATTTTCCATGCATGGCTGCCATAAACGGCTTCACCGTTACGTCGCATCCAAACACCTAGTTCCTTCAACATTTTAATGCAATCATCTTCCAGTGAACCATCGGGGCGTATGGGAATAGACAGTGCGGCATTCCCGTCTCGTGCTATCGCCTCGATAATATAGCGTATCATCATTCCGGAATTGTATGTGAAATTTGGGGCGTAAAACCAATCGCCAACAGGAGCTTCCCCTATCCACGGCTGGTCAGTTTTTATTTCTGCCGGAATGCCAAATTCTTCTGTATTCACAGTACCATTGGTTTTATGACGGAATTTCACAATGCTGAAAGTATTTACCTCCCCACGATTTTTAAGGGTACGGTTGTAATAATCGGCCATTACCAGCGGCATGGCATTTGCCTTTACTCCTGTTCCGGTGCCGTTACCTGTAAATGGTCCCTGCACGGTGCCATCAGTATAAATGAAATCGGGGTCGTAGTGTTCTGCCACATCCATCATTCGTAATGCCCATTGAGTAGTATACCATTTGGCATAATCAAGATGATTTGTGAAAATGCCTGCCGGAGGAGGCGACCAACCTGAAGCTGCGGCTTTAGTTACACCTTTGTATTCGCGCAGGTCAATTCCGTAAAGCATCCGTGGATCGTATCCTTCCCACCATTTGCCTTTCCCGTCTGCAAGGGTAAGGCTGCCATCGTATGGTATGTCTTTTTTATCGCCTTCCTTATCAGAGCCAAAAGCTGTTTGCCACCACCACCAGGTGTATTCGTGATGGAAGGTTACACCAAACCGCATTCCATTAGCACGGCATGCTTTGGCCCACTCGCCGATAAAGTCGCGCTTCGGCCCCATGTTAACCGAATTCCATGGCTGATAACGCGATTCCCACAAATCGAAGTTATCGTGATGTACTCCCTGAATCATTAAAAAGCGTGCCCCTGACTCCTGGTATAATTTTGCAAAAGCTGCAGGATCTAGTTTCGTTGGGTTCCAGCTTTGAAGTACATCTTTATAACCTACCTCCGATGGATGACCAAATCTTTTAACATGGTTCTCATAAGCTTTATGACCGGGTTTGTAAAGGTTACGTGCGTACCAGTCGCCACTTTCGCCCGCAGATTGGGGGCCAAAATGCACCCATATGCCGAACTTGGCTTCCCGAAGCCAGGCAGGTTCGCCGGGGTAGTTCTTTTCGATTGATTCCCACGTTGGCTCAAAGGGGCCGGGAGTGATTGGAATATCCAGTTTTATCTCCGGGAAAGCATTAGAATCGCCCATCGATACTGTATCAATTCCTAAAGTAGCAGAAACTTCTGGTATTGAAGGTAGTTTTTCAGGAAGTGATGATTTTGTTTTTACTTTCAATTCCTGGGCATTTATGTTAAATGTTAGCACTACTGCTAAAATGAAAATTCCAAAAATTCTACTCATTTTTAATAATTAGCGATGTAAATAATTTTATTAAGAGTCTGATAATAAGATTAAAGTGGCACTTGTATTTATTATACTACGGTTTGAGGAAATGAAAAATAAGGTTCTATTCTTCGAAAATCTTATTTCTGATGTTTTTTGACCTTAGTACAAAGATATCAAATGGTATTCAACCTTATTATCTTCTATCATCAGAAATTATTGCCGAAATTAATTGGTTTCTTCAAAAACCATTTTGTCAATTTTAAAGCCAGCATCAACCGCGAGTTTTATGATATGCTGACCTGCTTCGAGTTGTAAGTTCCTTTTGCCAAACTTAGCATCTTTAAACCATTCAGGAACAGGGTTTACTTTTTCCAACGATTCGAAAGTTGGTTGATATTTTTGGGCCAGAAGAGGGCTTTTAGAATGCCGGCTACTCCCAGCGCAACCAGCAGTAATGCATATTTTTGCTTCATTAATATTTTCTTCAATTTGAATATTAAAAGTTATTTTGGCTAAACTAGTTTGGGGTTATTATTCTATAATTTCCGCTCAGGTGCATCAAGCTGAAAAGGTATAACAAGCCATCGTAATACGGGTCGAAGTAACCATCGGAGTAAGGTTCAAGTTTGGAGTCCCACAAAGCTTTAACAAATTCGCGGCTTATTTGCTCTGTTCCCATTAGCGCTGCAGTTGCTGATGTTGCACCCAATCCTAAGGAATGGCGCAGTTTTTTATATCCTCCAGCCTGAAGGATAAAGTCGGGTTTCGAGCCATCGACATTGAATTGGTCTTCAAAATTGTTTAACCCTTTGCTGTAAAGAAATTGCTGAAACCTTCCGGCATAATCCTGTTGCCATTTTATGTCCTTTGCAAACCAGGAATAGTCCATGGCGATATTCATGGGAACTCTCCAGGAATCGTACCTGAACGCTGCCGGCATCCATTGTGTGGAATGCGGAGCGCCGCTGAACTCTGTATAATCTGTATTCAGGCCGGTTACCGGATGGCAGGCTCTGTGAAGAAAAATCCTGGAGGTATCGGCACAATCGCGGTAAAACTTTTCATGGCCATCTTTGGCATATTCGGCCCAGATTTCCAGAAAGGCCGGCACGTGGTAAGACGGATCAGTCCAGCCATACCCAAAGTTGTCAGGAGTAAAAGTGATTTGCTTATGCTCCACATTGAAAATATTTTTAATACCGCCGGTTCCGTCCTTTTCCCACATGGCATCAAGAATTTTCCTGGCTTCGGCATAGTAATTTATACCTGTATTGTTACCCCAGCGGTTTGCAGCAAACAAAAGGTCGGTGACAAAATATAATTCCCCGTCTGATGCTGATCCCTCTGAATTCTTTTTAAATGTTGTAGTGTTTATACTCCAGGCAAAGTAGCCTTTCCTGGGGCCGTTCTGGTGTTGAAGATAGGCTTTGGTCCATCTCCATATGCGGTCAAATACTTCTTTTTTGTTCAGCTGCACAGCTACCATCATTCCGTAGGAAAGGCCTTCGGTGCGGGCATCATGGTTTTTAATATCCGAAACATAAGCCATCGAGTCGCCTACTTCAAAATATACTTTGTTAGGTCCTTCAAACAAATCATGATATGCTTTGGCTAATTTTGCATCAATTTCGGTTTGTTTGTAACCCATTTCAAGAAAGATATTCCGATATTTTCCGGTAGTCCAGGCTCCTTTTGTCCAGGGGTTTATTTTATTTCCTTGTGAGGAAATTGTTTTGGATTGACTTTCTGTGTGAAAATTGGATAAAGCAATCAAACAGAGAGTAGTAAAAACAAATTGAATAAAGCTTTTTTTCATTGGATGGTTAAATGTTAATATTGGTTTTAAAATTATTGAATTTGCTTCTTGTAAAAAATTATAAAAAAGGGAGAATATCTTTTGACATTCCCCCTTTTCTATAGTCCAAAAGTCTTCAATTTCTTAAAGAACTTTCCGTTTTATTTATAAGCCTCGTTCTGGTCGGCCAATTTATTCTTTAAAAGTTCTTCAGTTGGGATGGGCATATCCATCTTTGCAGGAACATAATCAAACTTACGGTAAGTTTGCCATGCATCCTGAACTAAAGGATTAGTGTTAGGATAACCTTGTTCTTTTGGATAATTGTGGGTAATATGGTCTTCCATAAAACCGGAACGGATCAAATCCTGTGCAAGGCACCATTCAGCATTGAATTCCTTACGACGTTCCATACCCAGAGCTACTAACCAAACCGGAGACGAAAAGCTTTTGGCAGCTTTAACCTGGGTATAATAAGTTTTGGCATCGGGAACAGTAACAGTAGCTTCATTGAACGGTAAAGGATAAGTATCGGGTACTTTTACACCTGCATTTCCTTTGGAAATATAATATGATGCAATTTCTTTGTAATAAGGAAGATAAGTTGCTGTTAAAGCATCTTTCTTGCCTACTTCCAGGTTACCAAAAGCGCGGTTACGAATCTGATTGATATAACCCCAGGCTGTTGCATCGTTTTCACCGTTTAAGCGGAACAGACATTCTGCATAGTCGAACAAAACGTTAGCATAACGTTTATAGTAAATTTGCTGAGGGCCCCACATTGCCTGCCAGTTAGCACGGCAGGTACGCCAGTATTTCAGACTCCAGATAGAAGGAGCGGCTTCACCATCTTTGTAGAAGTGGAAATGTGATGTAAGTTTGTCGCTTGTAACTATGCTTTCCTGCAGATAAGGGTTATAACCATAGTTTGTGGCCGATTTCCAGGCAGGATCTATTCCGGGAACAGCACCCTGAACACCTGATGCATCGCGACGTTTATCACCCTGCTCATAAGAGTTCCACCATTCCCATGAAAGGTAGAGTGAACCCCATCCGCCTGCAGCGGGACAAGCTGTAAAATAGGTTACCCATGCATGTGCATCCGTAAGGTTGCTCCAGCTGTTCCATTGTGAACCTTCGTCGAGAACTTCTTCCCAGATACATTCTTTTGTCCAGACAGCACCCGGATCCCACAATGTGGTGAATGAAGGATTTAATTCATATTTTCCACTGTTGATTACCTGTTCGAAAGTAGTTTTAGCGAGTGTGTAGTTAGCCTGAGCCTGTTCAGGAACACGGTATGCTTTCCACATATAAGCTTCGCCCAGATATGAAAGTGCAAAACCTTTTGTTGCACGTCCGTATTCACCGTTTAACGGGTTCCAGTCGAGTTCGTCGGCTGCTGCTTTCAGGTCATCGATAATAAAGTCCCACATTTCGGCATAATTGGCTGCACGGGCTTTGTTGGGAGTGTTGATATATGTTTCGCCTGTTGCAAGCATAGGAACACGTCCGAAAGCTTTTGCCAGCCACATATAGAAGAAAGCACGCACACACCGGGCCTGGCCATCCAGGGATGTTTTTAAGGCAGGAGTGACTTTATCGGATTTTTGAAGACCTGCCAGGTAGTCGTTACAGCGTGAAATTGCTTTGTAGCAATGTCTCCAACCGCTCAAGAGTTCGGGGCTGCCCGGGTTCCAGTTCTGGGTGTTCCAGTCCTTGTCCCATCCGGTTGCCTGGGTATCCATGGTAGGATGTCCGCCAATAAACAGATTTGGTTTAAAGCCCCAGTCGCCGTTTGTTTCCGAAACAGGGAGCATCATATCGTAGCAACCAACAAGTCCCGCCTTAGCATCTTTGTCAGTCTTAAACATCTGGTCGGCAGCCAAAATGGAATAGTGATCTACTGTCAAAAATTCCTCTTCGTTGCAGGAGTTTACTCCTAAAAGGAAAGCTCCGCAAGCCAGTGTATATAATATTTTTGATATTTTTTTCATGTTTTTGATCCTTAGTTAAATGAGACAATTAAAATTGGATATTCACGCCAATGGAATAAGTACGGGGGTTAGGATAGCGGCCTGCATCCAAACCTGTATAGAGTACGCTTCCCTGACCTGCTTCAGGATCTCCATATTTGTTGTAGCTTGAGAAGCAAGCTAAATTCTGGATAGAAGCATAAATACGGGCACCGTCGAGGTGTATCGGAGCCAGCAGGTTCCTGCCGAAATTATATCCAATCTGAATGTTGCTGATTTTCAGGAAATCACCTTTCTTCACCCATGCAGAAGATCCACGCATGTTTTGGTTGAAATCGAGTATCGACAACTTAGATAGCGTGTTGCTTTTGTTTTGTGGAGTCCATGCTTCTTCTGCCGCCGATTTCAAAATATTAGGAATAGTACCGTTATCGGTTCCATAGATGTTCGAAAGAGTCATTGCAGAGTAAGAATAGATTTTTGCTCCCATTACACCATAAGTGTAAACTGAAATATCCCAGTTTTTATAAGAGGCTGTCAGATTTAAACCATAGTTTACTTTAGGGAAACCATGACCCAGAATGGTCATATCCTTCTGATCGATAAAGCCGTCGTTGTTAATATCTTTATACTTAAAGTCTCCGGCGCTTGTGTTTGCCATCTGGTATTGCGAGTGACCGGCAGCTTTAGCCTTGGCATTTGCTGCATCAACTTCGGCCTGAGATTGGAATACACCTTCTACCTCATAACCATAGAAAGATCCTACGGCATAACCTTCACGACAAATTGAGTGACCGTCCCAGTGTACGCCGGAAGCTGCGGCAATTGGACCAACGTTTGAACCGTCGTTGGTTGCATCTCCGTTAACACTTAATAAGTCAGCACCCATCTTGATAACTTCGTTCTTCAGACTTGAACCTGTGAAAGTAGCGCCAATGTTCCAGTCGCTGTTGATTTGTTTTCTGTAGCTAATGCTGAACTCAATACCTTTGTTCTGAATTTCGCCGTAGTTTGTGTAAACACTTGTATAACCTGCCGATGGACGGATAGACTGGTTAAGCAACAGATCTTTGGATGTACGAACGAAATAATCTACAGTAACATTTAAAGTATTATTTAACAGACCAAGGTCTAATCCTAAGTTGGTTTGCTCATTGGTTTCCCATTTTAATCTTGTATCAACCAAAGGAATAGCATAACCGTTTGCTGTCTGGCGGGTTGAGCCTAAACCTGCAATACCATTCTGTCCGTAATAATAATAAGCGATGGTATTAGATGTTAATGCGGCAACTGATTTATCAGTAGGACCTCCGGAGTTACCTGTCTGGCCCCAGCCTAAACGAAGTTTTAAATTACTGATGGCCGTAACATTTTTCATGAAGTTTTCTTCCGAAATACGCCATGCAGCAGCCAATGATGGGAAGGTACCAAAACGGTTTCCGGCACCAAAGTTGGAAGAACCGTCTCTACGTATTGTACCGGTAAGGATATAACGATCCATAAGACTATAAACCATACGGCCAAAGTAAGATATTCCGCGAACCTCAAGATTGTAAGCGCCACTACCGCTACGGGTGGTTAAGTCGCTTGTGAGACTTACGTCGCGGATGTTATCAGCAGGGAAATCAGTTGCCGAAGCCTGACTCCAGCTTCCATAGCTCTTACTTATCGAGTTACCTGCCATCAAAGTCACATTATGAACATCATTTTTCCAGTTGTAAGTCAGGTAACTTTCCAAAGCAAGGTTATTGCTGTTGGAATTGTCGATCTGTAACCGGTAACGGGCGTCATAGTTCAGTAATTCGATTTTTGTTACGCCATCGGGCATATAACGCTGTTTGTTACCCCAGAAATTCTGATAATTGTTTGAAAAGAAATTATATGAAGCAATGGTCTTGAAGGTTAATCCTTTGAATAATTTAATGGTGGCATAAGTACTAACCAAAACCTGATTTGATTTTGTTAGGCCTGTATTTTCCATTTGTTCTGCATAAAGGTTCGAAGGTGAACCTCCGTCGTAACCGGTTGTAGTTTGGTAAGAAGCTCCATAAGTACCGTTTGCATTTATTACATTAGGACTAACATATGTTCCGTCGGGTGTAACATAGTCCATTGTTGGGCAATAGAATGCCATATCGCGGAGCGAAGACAGGTTACCATTATTTCCGAAAGCAGCATTACTTCCTTTCCGTCCTGTGTGTACAAAATTGATGTCGCCACCTATTTCGAGGAAATCGGCTACTTTGGTAATAACATTGGCACGACCGGTAGTACGGTTGTAATTTGTATTAATGATAATACCGTCGTTATTCAAATAACTTAAGGAGAGGCTCGATTGTGTTTTTTCGTTTCCTCCCATGGCCGAGAGGTTATATTGCTGCTTGAGGGATGGACGGGTTAATTCCTTTTGCCAGTCAATACTCTTTCTTTTTCCATCGTATTGCTCGGCGAAAATCTGGTTGGCAATGTTAGCACCGTCATTGGCACGACCTGTACGGATATTCCGTGCAAACTGATCTGCATCGCTGACATCGAGTGTGGACGCGAGAGTTTGGATTCCGTAATCGGCCGAGAAGGTGATGTTTGTTTTACCAGCCCTGCCATGTTTTGTAGTAACCATGATTACACCATTGGCACCTGCAGCTCCATAGATAGCGGTGGCCGAAGCATCTTTCAGCACCTCAATGCTTTCAATGTCGCTTGGAACAAGAAAATTAGCGTTGGTACCCACCTGAACACCATCTACAACATACAAAGGGTTGGCGCTACCGTTGATGGTTGCAACCCCGCGGATACGGATAGCGGCATTAGATTCGGGAGCTCCATCCTGTGCAGTTACCATAACCCCTGCGGCTACACCTTGTAACCCTTGTAAGATGTTGGTCGGATTCTTTTTCAACATTTCTTCTCTGCTTACCGAAACAACAGAACCCGAAATGTCGCTTTTTTTGGAAGTACCGTAACCTACAACCACAATTTCTTCGAGGTTTTTAACATCCTGAACAAGTTTAACATCTATTACATTTTGTCCGGCATAAGGAATTTTCTGAACCTCGTATCCCACAAAAGTATAGATCAGTACTGCATTGGAACCGGTAATGTCGATAGAATAACGTCCGTCTGCATCCGACACTGTTCCCATGGTAGTTCCTTCAATAATAATGTTAACTCCGGCTATGGCTTCATTTGTTGAAGCATCTGTTACAGTTCCGGTAACTTTCGCCTTTTGATTAGTATTTTCACCAGGAGTTGTAACAGTAGCAGAAACATTTAATGTCATCAAAAATATGATTATGACACTAAGTTTCAGCGATAATAGCAGTAACCTGTGTTTTCGCGTGGGAAAACAGCTAATCCAATAATTGATTTTCTTCATAGTTTTTAGTTTGTTAGATAATTATGTATGAATAATGAACTGAGATTGCTAATTATAATAGGAGTGAACATCTTGTTCGAACTCAACTATTACGCAGGTTTCATAATTGGAATCGTTTGCATTTTTTAAATTAATTAGTAATTAGTAAATAGTATAAACTTTAGTAGCCGTGTAGCAACGTTTCAAAAGTATTCGATCACCAGATGAAGATTTGTCAGTTTTCAACAAAAAGCTATAAAAAATTAATCTTTTATCAGTGATAATGAGTTACTTTCAATTTTTGGACTAAAAATGAAAGAATTTTGTTAGTCAGTCTTTTCGCAATTAAAAAATTAAAAAGTCGCGGTTCCGAGGACCGTTAGGCTTTTTCTTTTTAATTTTACGGGTATCAATTTCAAACCTTATGAAAACCAGAATATTTTATTCTTTCCAATGGTGCATGCTTACTTTGCTGTTGGCATTTTTAACTTCTCAATTACAAGCCCAGGTAAAAATAGCAGTGAGCAAACCATACGAAACATACGAAAAATGGATAAAAGCAGCCGATGCTACTGCTATTCCTGTTGGGATGTATTCCCTGAAAATCGATTCAGCACTGAGACTCCTGGCTGAATGTAATGGTTTGCTGTTAACAGGCGGCGAAGATGTTGATCCTGTGAATTATGGTAAGTTGAACGAACTCAGCAAGTGTGAAGAAATTGACAGATACCGCGACTCCCTTGAGTTTGCGCTAATTAAAAGAGCTGTTGAATTAAAAATGCCCATTTTTGGAATTTGCAGGGGCGAGCAGATTTTAAACGTTTATTTCGGTGGTACGCTTTATACCGATATACCCACTGATATTGATACAACTGTAAAACACCGCTGTCCTCCGGGTTCGAAGGAATGTCTGCACAATGCTACCCTTCTTCCAAATACACTTTTGACCAAAATTACCGGACAGAAATCGGGAGTGGTAAACAGTTATCATCATCAGGCTGTGGAAAAGCCGGCTCCCGGATTTAGAATAACAGCTTACAGCGACAATAAGGTTCCCGAAGGCATTGAATCGGATGGTACCAGAATTAAAACCTTTGTTATGGGAGTACAATGGCATCCCGAGCGGCTTACCCAAAACCCGCAGTTATCAAAACCACTGGGAGAATACTTTTTGAGTGAGGTAAAGAAATACCAGACAGGGAATAAAAAATGAGGAATTCCAGGCATCTCTTCTTGTGATATTGAATACAAGAGTCTTATTGATTCGAATAAATTATTAAATTTATATCATATAGGAGAGACTGACTGAACAATGGGAAATATTAGAGATTTCTTCCAAAAATTAAACCGCCTGCTTAATCTGTCGGGTAGGGGTAATGACGAGAAAAAGTACCAGTATCTTTTCGAAAATAACCCGCAACCCCTCTGGATTTACGATTTGGAAACCCTTGCTTTTCTTGAAGTTAATAATGCTGCCATAGAACAGTATGGCTATTCCCGTGAGGAATTTCTAAATATGACTTTAAAGGATATCCGTCCACCTGATGATGTAGAAAGCCTGCTTGATGACGTAGCCCGTACTACCCGTGAATTGAATAAAGCCGGTGAATGGCGGCACGTTAAAAAGAATGGCGAAATAATATATGTTGAAATAGTTTCGCACACACTTACTTACGAAGGCCGTAAGGCTCGTCTTGTTCATTCCATGGATATTACAGCGCGAAGAAATGCAGAGCTTTTAATCCGCGACCGTAATTGCGAAATTGAAGCCCGCAATGAGGAATACCTGCAGATGAATGAAGAGCTGATACAAATTAACGAAGAATTGCAGGAGGCAAAAGAGCTGGCAGAGCGAAGCGACAAGCTCAAAACTATATTTCTGAACAACATTAGCCATGAAATACGATCGCCAATGAACGCCATCATTGGCTTTTCCGATTTGCTGCCAAGATATTTCGATAATAAAGAGCGATTAACAAAGTATGTAAACATAATCCAGCAGCGGGGTATAGATTTGCTTCAACTTATTAATAACCTGCTCGATATTTCCAGGATTGAGACCAACCAAATGCCGGTTTTGCTGGAAATGTGCAATCTGCAATCCCTTTTCAACGAAATTGAGATTTTGTTTACCGATAATCCTGAAGTTTCAGGCAACAACAAGTTTACCTTTCGGGTAGATATTAATACAAAAGAAGTTGTATTTCTTGATGTTATGAAATTGAAGCAGATTCTTATCAATCTGATCGGGAATGCAGTTAAGTTCACACAAAACGGGAATATTGATGTTACTTGTGAATTTGCTGAAGGTAAGTTTTTGTTGATCAGTGTGAAGGACACAGGTATTGGCATAGATAAAGATAAACTTACGATTATTTTTGAACGGTTTAAGCAGGCCAGTAACGATACCACCCGAATTTACGGAGGCACAGGATTAGGTTTAGCCATTGTAAAAGGAATTCTCGATTTGCTGGGTGGAAAAATCTGGGTAGAATCCGAACCTGGCAAAGGAACTAAATTTTCATTCTCATTTCCTTACAGTACCAGGTTAGAAACTGACCAATAAAGTTGAAAAACTTTTTCCCGAATCAAATTTTTGCAGTCCGGTGACCTTTGTTTTGCCCGGAGGGACTGATTATTTCTTTACAATAGGAACCATATACCCTACCGAAACTGAATAAAAAGTTTTTGCAGGATAGGAAATATTGACATCGTTGGTAGTTGGAATGTTTTGTGAGAGGCTGAACTCAAAGTCGAAATTACCAACCGAAATACCCAGTGGTACATACAACTGAGTATTCAAAAGGCCGAACACTTCATCTGTATTCAGGGTTGGATCGGTATTTTGTGTGGTACTTACTGTTTCGCTTGTAAAAAAGGCCGAGACCTCTGGTGCAGTGTATATCTTATTGTATTTCCCAAGCTTTATTATGGTGAATCGTGTAAAAAGTGCAGGCGAGATGTTGATTCGACTCTCGTCGCCAAAAAGTAAATTGCCCGATACTCTCAGTCCTATCCAGCTTTTTCGGAAGGACAGTCCAAGGTTGAGGTTATTCGCATAAGGATAATAACTTGCTGTATCAGGGGTATTGTAGATAAAACGGCTGTATGATGTCCGGAAGGTAAATAATTTCTTTTTATCCAATGCAGTGCTGAAACCTGCAGAAACTGTTGTATTGCTGTAAGCCGGAGTAAGCTGATCGTACCAGTTACCTGAAACTCCCATAAATAAACCGGTTGAGTTATAGTAAAAGATATTACCTGTAATGCTTAACATGTCGCTTCCGATTTCCCTGCCGGCATAGAAACTTTTACTGCTTAAGCTTCCTCCCGCATAAAGAAAATCGAATTTAACAGGTTTTTCGGGCATTATCAGAGGATCGCTGTCGTTATAAACCAAATCATTTAGCAGGGAATCTATTTTGTCGGTTTGTGCAAACAACTGTGTACCTGACATTATCATTAAAAAAATTATTAACTTTTTCATAACTACCTCCGGAACAATTTGAAAAAAATAGGTTTTGTAATAAAGAGATCCGGATATGCCAGCCAGGCATATCCGGTTTTTTACTTTTTAGTTACTACTTACCAGGCTGGTTTCCTGTTCCGTTAACAGGGCCGGTTCCTGAAATATTACCTGAAGTTCCTGCGCTTCCTGCTCCATTGCCGGCACCCCCTCCGGTGTTGTTACCATTCGTTCCGCCCGACTTGCTGCTCTGGTAATTCTGGCGTACCTGCTGCATTTGACCTTCCTGAGTTTGTTTACCGCTATTTAAGCGAGCCTGTTCGCGTACCTGTTCTTTTTGTTGCTGTTTCGTCTGTTCTTTGCTGCCAGTGCCTTTGTTGGCATTGTTAGCCTGTTCCTGGTTTTGTTCCTTTAGCATCAGGCGTTGTTCAGCCGAAAGAGATTCGTTAAAAGCCTTCTTTTTTTCTTCTCTTGTCATCTTTTGATTTTCGAGTATGTTAACCTGTTCAGGAGTGAGAGAAGCTTTAAATTTTTCCCTGTTCTGTTGGGTGACCATATTCTGGATCATTGCCTTTTCCTGGTTTTCTGCAACATTTTCTCCTTTACCGGCCTTTTCCTGAGTTGCTGTTTTTACCTGTTCGCGGTTTTGAGCCTTTTCGGCAACGGCGTTTTGTTCGCCCGATTTTGTCTGGTTTTTAACAGCCGTTTGTTCTTTAGTGCGGTTTTGTTCTTTTATGGCTGCTTTTTCCTGTGTAGCAGTCTGGGTCTTAACCTGGTTCTGATCCTGTTGGGTTACCTGAGCCTTTGTTTGTTTTTTATTCTGGTTTCCCGAAACTGAAGTCGGCTCCTGTGCAAATGTTATTCCTGAAATAAGAAATAAACCAACTGCAAAACTGAAAGATAAGGTTATTGTTTTCATGTTTTAAAATTTTTGTTTAACAATATTGATGTCTTTTGTTGCTCTTTATCATTAAACCGCACGAAGTTTATCCTACCCTACTTTTTTTTTCAAAAAAATAATTATTTCGTTCAAATCGTTTTAAAGAATGAGCTTTTGAGCGGTTAATCTGCAAAAAGGACATGTTTTTGTAAACTTTATTCATTATTAGTAAGAGTGAATTGATTAGATTTCTCATTGCATTCGAAATGACTATTAAGTAGTTAGGTTGAAGAGGGAGCTTAGCGGGCGGCGAAGCCGCCCGCTAAGCTCCCTCCATTTTAAATCACATAAAAGCCTTGTCATTTCGACCATCGGGAGAAATCTCATATTTTTTACCGGACAGTAATAATTATTTGTGTGCATTGACTGATCTTTCCGCCTGAAAAAGCAATAATCACAATAAGTTTGACCTTAATGTGATTATTGCGGCTTTTAGTTACCTTTTGGGTTATTATTACCTCCACCGGGGCTGTTCCCCGTTGTGGGACTATTTCCCTGTCCCGTCCTGGTTTGTTCCTGATTTCTTCGGTTTTGTTTTTGTTGCTCCATATTTTCTTTTCCGGTACTTTGTCGCATCTGTTCTCTTACCTGCGACTTCTGCTGATCTTTCAGACTTTCTCCTTCTGTTGCTGCACCGGCATTTGTCTCACGGGCTCTTTCTTCATTTTGTTCCTTAAGCAGTTGTTTTTGTTCAGGCGAAAGTGACAACAAAAATGCCTTTCGCTTTTCTTCCCTGCTCATTTGCTGATTTTCCAGAATGCCCAGCTGTTCGGTGGTAAGTGAGGCCCGGAACTTATCTTTTACAGGAGAACCTCCCGCAGCTTCACCCTGAACCTTTTCCTGTTCAGGAGTGCTGTTTACTGCCGGAGTGATGACAGGAGCTTTCGCTTGTTCCGGAGCGGATTCAGCAGCCTGACCCCTGCTTTGTTCCTTAATGGAGCTTTGTTCAGCAGGCTTTTCCGTTTTACCTGTCGAAGCCGGCTCTTTCTCCTGAGTTTGTTTTGGAGGATTCTTTTCTTCCTGGCTTTTTACTATATTTTCCACTTCAGGAACCAACACCGTGTTTAACTCTTCTTCGATAGCTTTTTCCTGGTTTTGAGTCCGTTTGGGGGAATCCGTAATACCAAGAACCTCAAAAAATCCCTCAGGTTTTAATATAGCTTTCTGGCCGCCTGTAATCGTTACTTCGTTCAGGTGCATGTATTCCATCACCTTTACTTTTCCCGATGTACAGCTTACATTATACGCATCGCCACGGGCATAAACATCAAACCGGGTACCCAGAACAACAGTCGTTCCTTTCCGGGAAACAACTTCAAATTTCTGACCCTTTTGAACTTCAAAAAAGCCTTCACCTTCCAGTTTTACTGAGCGCGAGAACTTCCACCATAAAGGCTTATAGGATAAGTACGACTGAGCAAACACCTTTACGGCAGAGTTATCGGGTAAAATGATTTCGACAACCTGGGCCTGTTGGGTAATTACCTTCTTGGTGTAGAAGTACATGATGGAGGATACACCTGTTAAGATGGCAATTACGGCAGCTGCTGCAAACCGGAACGTATGCAGACGAACGGTTTTAGTCTTCCTGTTTGAAGCTTCACCATTGATTTTCGATAGCATTTCGGTCCAGATTTCATCGCTTGTTTTTGTCCAGGCAATTCTGGTATCCGAAATCACTTTCGATACTTCCGGTGAAAACTCCGGCTGGTTTTCAATATGGCTTATATTTTTCGACATTATGGTTGCAATACTTTTTTAAGATAAGTTAAGGTAATATTCATCCGCTTTTCCACAGCTTTCACGCTTAATCGCAAACGATCGGCTATTTCCTGATATTTTAATCCTTCCATCCTCGACATCAAAAAAACGGTTCGTTGTTTTTCGCTCAAACTGGCCAGGGCCTTTTTGTAATTTATAAACAGCTCTTTATGTTTTAGCTCATCTTCGGGCGAAATATCTACTTTGTCGTTTTTCAAAGAATTCAAATAGTTCATCTCCAGTTTCACTCTGCGGTACTTACTAATGTACATATCGCCGGCAATTTTATACAATAGACGTACAGCGGTCTTTGGGTCAACGTCGATTTGTTTTTCCCAGAGGCGCATAAAAACATCCTGAGCTACATCCGAAGCTTCGTCCATTCCGGCGCCCCTGTAAAACAGGTAACTGCGCACCGAATCGAAATACTTATCGAATAAATACTTAAATTCTTCTTTTGTCAAGGCGTAATCGGCTTATTTTAATTCTTTTATAAAATTACTCAATTCTAATCCGAATGAAAATAGAATTACCCTACTTTATTTTAAAAAAAGTTTCAGATTTTTCTGAAAATAGTTAATACCGGTCCCTTTATGTGAAATTGGCTTTTGAGCTGTTTAATGGAGAAATCAACTTAAGTGAGCGATAAATTATAATGCGCGTGCCCATGATGCCGATGGTTCATCTCACGATAGAACAACCTGAATTCTGGTATAAAAATTGTTGAGACAGAGAGAGTTTTCATTTTTTTGACCCAATAAATTACCAGACATTATTAAAAACTAACCGTTAAACCTGTATGATGAAAATAACCAATAACATTATCTGGGTACAGACCTACATTTATAAGAAAAGAGTTGACATAGATGCTATTCTGTTTTGCAGGGCTGTAAACCATAAAGCCGAAATCCATTTTTATCCCGAAGGGAAACTTGAAGGCGTGTACCATTCTCTTGCCGAAATTGAAAGCATGCTACCCTCAGCCAGATTTTTCAGATGTAACCGCCAATACATTGTTAATTTGGAGAAAGTCGACTCCTACTCCGAAAAAATTCTCGAAGTAGTTTTGATCAACGGAGAAAAGATACCCCTGGCCAAAGAAAGAAAGGAAGAATTGCTGCGGTTGCTAGGGATTAACTGTTAGAGGTTTAGGTTATAGTTTTCCTCTACACCACCTCTCTTCCAAACGGCGTTAGCGCAAGCGAGGCAAGTTTAAAATGCTGTATCCCAAACGGTATGCCGATAATGGTGATGCAGAGCAGCAGTCCGAATGCAAAATGCGTGAGGCAGATCCAGATACCGCCAAAGATTAACCAGAAAAAATTCATGAAGGTAGAAAGGCATCCCGGATTGCCCTTTTTTATCTGAATGGTTTTTCCGAATGGCCAAAGTGCCAGTCCTGCCAGTTTGAAGGTTTGAAATCCGAACGGTATTCCGATAATGGTGATGCAGAGTAGTATACTTGAAATCATGTATTCGATTGCTGTAATCAGCCCGCCAAACACGAGCCATATTATATTCCCTAAAAATGACATAGGCCTTTGGTTTTAAAGCAATAAAGATAGTCTTCTTTTTGCTAATAATCCAGCGGATGTTTAATCCGTAATCTAGTCGTAAGTGGTAAGTAGTAATGTGAATTAAGGGTTGAAATTTGTTTAAAAAAGCCCTGTAAGGGCGAAAAACAATAGCACAGGGCAACGCCCTGTGAAAAAATAGTTAAGGTTTTTTGCGGCACACGCTATTAATGAACCCGAAGCACCAACCTTGCATGTGCCGAAATATACCTCTGTCTATAAATGCTACCATTTCGGCGCATACAATTTTTTTGTTTTAATCGGGAGTATTCGTGCGCCGATAAATATATGTCCTTTTGTCTCTTAAGAAACAGTTGTCAAGTATCTATTATTCAACAGCCTTTTTCTCCTACTTTCTTTGGGAAAAGAAAGTAGGCAAAGAATCCTTAACGGCGGAAACGCGCTCCCTCTCGTTCCTCGAGTCCGCTTGAACGGCCCGCCGTCAGCAAGGAATTTCGGTCTACGGCTTCGCCGGGCTCCGACTCAGATGACTATGAATTTCTATTTTATGTTTCTCAGTATTATTACAAATTATTTTGCGGGTACTTGAAACAAAAGGACCAAAAATTCAAGGCTTACATAAAATTGGCTAAAAACAATATTCTGTCCTGCTGCGGGGATAAGCCGCTATTGTGTGCCAAATTTTAGGAACGTAGGATTCTGGAAGGTTGTTTGTTAAACAAACTATTTTCC
Organism: Bacteroidota bacterium; assembly: GCA_021779665.1. Classification (GTDB taxonomy): domain Bacteria; phylum Bacteroidota; class Bacteroidia; order Bacteroidales; family JAAUTT01; genus JAAUTT01. The sequence goes on from JAJYAG010000133.1 coordinate 18,102, forward strand.
ATCAATACCGCTCGAATCCCCTCACGACGGCCAGAATATTGTTTTCTTAACGCCATTTTCTGAAGGCCGGTCACCAACCTTGTCATTTCCGTTTTGTCGGAACTTTTTATAACTGATTTAGTGATATTTACTCAAATCTGTCATTGGTAGTAAGACAAACAGTGGGTGTTGGGTGTTTAGGTTTTAGGTAACCTGTAACCTGTTCCCATTCATTATCACCTCACCCCAAAATATAATCGCCTGCATGTTAACCACGGAGTGGTTCAATATCAATAGCCAGGGGTTTTAACCCCTGGTAACAGAGTTCAATGATATGTTCCGGCGCACGATTAATTTCAATCGGAGTGATATGTAGAATGCGCCGGAATAGACGCCATTATTAAGTTGGTAAGTTTCGGCGTATTCGATATTTGATCTCCGCAAAATCCTCCCTT
>JAJYAG010000134.1 GCA_021779665.1 Bacteroidota bacterium
AATGTCGACCTTGATGGTACAGACAAGGACGATAAAATGTTCGAAAACTTCTAGGATCTCACAGATAATCAGGACCAGACAAAACTGTCCCTGAAATCTCAAAAAATCAGTCCGGGGCTACTTCGGTTGCCCCGGGCTGCTAATCAACGACTCAACAACGCAACGACTCCAGCCTTCCTGCAATTCCAACTATAACAAAGTCCGTTTTAACTCAAATAGTAAAATTTTTAAAAATGAAAATCAGAACAAAAATAATGGCAGGTTTTACAATAACAGCAATAATTGCTGGGATAATCGGCCTTATTGGCTATTCCTCCATTAAAAATCAGAACAAAAACACGTTAAACATTCGCGACAACAGAATTCCATCCATGGAAGCATTTACAGGAATTAATGAAGAACGAATGGCAATCCGCTCACAAACGCTTGAAGTAATGCTCGCGTTCAATCAAAAAGACCCCGGGACCTTTCGTAAGGAACTGCAAAACATTCAGCAAAAGCGACTCGCCTCATGGGAAAAAGTAGACAAATACTGGAATTTATCCGAATCAATTCCGCGCCAGAGTGCGGAAGGTATCAGATTACAAGCTAAGATAAGATCGGAATACAAGAATTGGCGTAATATATACATCATACTGGATCAACTCATTGCGAAGATGATAACTGCCAATGCAACCGAACTCGAGTCCCTCCAAAATGAGTACCTGTCGGCTTACAGACAGATGGTTCCCATATCGAACACCATGGGAGCGACCTTCGACCTTTTGAAATCGAACAATGTTAAGAATACAGGCAAAATGGTTGAAGAAACGGTATCATCCGGAATTTCGGCGCAAAGCTCCATAATTTTTGCAATAATAGCAGCACTCGCCATTGCAATCGTATCAGGATTTTTAATTTCGTCAAACATTCAGAAAATAATTCAATCCATTATAAATCAAACCAGAAAACTGTCGGAAGCTGCGTTTGAAGGTAAATTATCCACAAGAGCCAATCCTGAAGAGACAAACGAGGAATTTAGGGAAATTGTTACCGGTTTTAACCAGACCCTCGATGCTGTAATCGTTCCGTTGAATGTAGCGGCAGAATATGTCGACAGAATTTCGAAAGGTGATATTCCTGAAAAGATCACCAAAACCTACAACGGCGATTTTAATGAAATTAAAAATAACCTGAACAAATGCATTGATGCAGTGAACGCTCTTACTACAGATGCTACCACTCTTTCGGAAGCTGCAGTGGCTGGCAAACTGGGTACAAGGGTAAATGCATCAAAACACGAGGGCGATTTTGCCAAAATTGTAACCGGAGTAAACAATACCCTCGATGCCGTTATCGGACCTTTGAATGTTGCAGCCGAATATGTCGACAGAATTTCAAAGGGCGATATCCCCGAAAAAATTACCGACAGTTACAATGGCGATTTCAACGAAATTAAAAACAACCTCAATCAATGCATTGATGCTATTAATATGTTGATAAGCGATGCCAACATACTGAGTAATGCAGCCGTTGAAGGAAAACTCAACACCCGCGCCAATGCCGAAAAACATTCGGGCGATTTTAAAAAGATAGTTGACGGGGTAAACGACACTCTGGATACCCTTGTTGGTTTACTGGATGCTATGCCAACACCTGCAATGATTATCGACAACAATTTCGAAATAAATTATATTAACCAGATTGGCGCCGGTGTGGGTAACAAAACGCCTCACCAGTTAACAGGCACAAAATGTTACGACCATTTCAGAACGGGCGACTGCCGGACTCAAAGCTGTGCCTGTGCTAAAACCATTTTAACCAATGTTAACCAGAAAAGCGAAACAGTTGCACGACCAGGCAATCTGGAACTTGAAATTCAGTATTCGGCGATTCCACTGCGGAATAAAAAGGGTGATATAATCGGGGCTTTCGAAGTGGTGAGTGATCAAACTGCCATAAAACAATCGATGAGGAGAGCCGAAAAAATTGAAAAATACCAGACCAATGAAGCAGTTAAACTAACGGAAGGATTATCCCGTCTGGCAAAAGGAGACCTGATGTTTGAACTTAAAACAGAGCAGGCCGACAACGACACGCTGCAGGCACAAAAAATGTTCGATACAATCAACCAGGCCGTTAATGTTTCAGTAGCAGCAATTAACCTGCTCTCGGAAGATGCCAGCATACTTGTAAAAGCTGCAGTGGATGGTCGCCTCGAAACACGCGCCAATGCTGAAAGACATTTAGGTGATTACCGGAAAATCGTTGAAGGAGTCAATAGCACGCTCGATGCAGTGATAGGCCCCTTAAATGTTGCAGCAAAGTATGTCGAAAGAATTTCCAAAGGGGATATGCCTCAGCTCATCACCGATAATTACAATGGCGATTTCAACAGCATCAAAAACAACCTCAACAGCCTTATCAATGCTTTTAACGAAATAATTACCAAAGCCAAGCTGGTAGCACAGGGCGACCTTACTGTCACCCTGGCCCGCCGTTCGGAAAATGATGAATTAATGGGAGCTCTTTCGGATATGGTTTCGCGACTGAGCGACATTGTGGGCCAGGTGATGGAAGCTGCAGAAAATGTAGCCATCAGCAGCAACGAGATGAGCAACTCTGCAATCCTGATTTCAGAAGGAGCAAGCGAACAGTCGGCTTCAGCCGAGGAAGTTTCGTCGTCCATTGAAGAGATGGCCTCGACTATTCAGCAAAACAACGACAACTCCTCCGTTACCGAAAAAATAGCTATTGACTCGGCCAAAAGCATGCAGGAATTTAACATATCAGTTAAAAGGAGCCTGGATGCCATGAAACAGATATCAGAGAAAATAAAGATCATTAACGATATTGCTGGTAAAACCGACATTCTGGCTATCAACGCCGCCATTGAGGCTGCACGTGCAGGCGAACAGGGCAAAGGGTTTGCCGTAGTTGCCGCCGAAGTACGCAAACTTGCTGAAGTAAGCCAGAAAGCTGCCGTTGAGATAAACGATTTATCAGCCTCAAGCCTCAAAACCACCGAAGAATCGGGAGCGATGATGCAGAGGATAATTCCCGAAATTGAGAAAACCGCAGAGCTGGTAAAGGAAATTGCCGCCTCCAGCAACGAACAGCGTCTCGGTTCGGAACAGATTACCAAAGCTGTGGTTCAGTTTACGCAGGTTACGCAGCAAAACGCAGCGGCTGCTGAAGAAATGAGCTCCAGCTCCGAAGAATTGGCAAGTCAGGCCGAACAGCTAAAAGAAACCATCAGTTTCTTCAATACAGGTCGCCAGGTTAAAATGGCCCAACCGGTTATGCCATCTCATAAAAGCTCAAAGAAACCGGGGTTTGCAGCTAAACGCGAAAAACATCCGGACCATATGGCGGGCATCAACATCAGCCTGGACAAACGCGAAAAAGAAGACAATCCGTTCGAAAGCTTTTGATAGCAAACCTCAGATGCATATATACTTAAAGAAGGATCGCAGGTATAAACACCAGCGGTCCTTTTTTTTTTTCAGGAATGTTCATTTGCAAATTCCAAATCGAAGAATCTGTTGTGAATAAACTGACAACACAACGGAAAGAGAATGAAGTTTTCGCGATAAAGTCTCAAAGTGAGCCGAAAATACAAACGACCAACTGTTCTGTTAAACCCTTCATAATCCAAATAATTATTTACTGAGAAATATTCCAATTCCCTCAATAATTGTTTAAACCCATTATGAAACATACTTTCGAGACGCAAATAAGCACCATATTGAGGCAGCACTTTATCGAAGAGAGGGAAAATACAAGTTTCCAGAAACCGAAAATGATTCACATGACTTTGTAAAGCCTCAGAAAACCTGACTCCGGACAACATGGAAGCATCGTGGCTTTTTACAACTTTCACGAACAATGGTCTCATCTCCCTCATCCGGCTTAGCAAAACCTGATTTTCGTGCAGGTAAGAATTTACAAAATGATCGATATGCGGTTGACTGTAGTTACTTCTCAGAGGATTAAAAAAAATGCTGGTAAGCTTATCTATTTTATTTGAAATAGTCTGAATATCGTAATCACTTTGTGCCATCCATGTAAATACCTTTATGGCTTCTATCGGAGATATACTCTCCAGTTCAGTTTTATAAGCATGAACAACGGCGGCGGTTTTAGCATTAAACATAAAATCGGAGCAAAATTTCAACAATCTGAAATTTGTCGGCTGATCAGAATGAAACATCATATAGAAAAGGCTTTTATGAAATAAACAGACCGGATAAAATTATGGCACCCTCCAAACAAATTAAACCGGAACAAGAAGGCTTTTTAACTCAACAAAAACTCAGGATTTATCGAACATACAGCTTAAAAACCGGTTTTTATTATACCGCATGAAAAAGCAATAATGAAAACAGAAAAAGAAAAAATGCTTTCGGGAGAGCTTTATAACGCCTCCGATAAGCAGCTAACAGAAGAAAGAAAAACAGCAAGAACTATTTTGAAAGATTTGAACGACACCTGCGCCGACCAGATCAACCTGCGCAAGATGATTACTAAAAAACTCATACCGCGATCCGGAGCTGGCTTAGATATTGAACCTCCTTTCTTTTGCGATTACGGAACCAACATCATAACCGGCGATCAGGTCTTCATCAACTTCAATTGTGTTATTCTGGATGTTATGCAGGTTACCGTTGGACATCGGGTTTTGTTAGGCCCTCATGTACAGATTTACACAGCCATGCACCCGATGGATCACAATGAGCGGGCTGCAGGCTTGGAATATGCAAAACCTGTAACCATAGGAAACGATGTTTGGATTGGAGGCGGTGCTGTTGTTTGCCCGGGAGTTTCAATAGGCGACCGGTGTGTTATTGGTGCAGGAAGTGTGGTTACCCGAAATATTCCTCCCGATTCCTTTGCAGCAGGAAATCCATGCCGGGTAATACGAAATCTGGATAATGGCATTAGTAAGTAGTAAGTAGTAAGACAAATACAGGAAACAACGGAGGTTTCTACTTTCTCAATAGCCTATCGTTCACTGAGCCTGTCGAAGTTGGTCACTGAGTTTGCTGAAGTAACCGGATTTAACAGCCTGAAAGTAAATTTTGTTCCTTTGCCGGCTTCGCTCTCCAACCGGATGGTTCCCTGATGCTTTTCAATAAATTCCTTACAAATCATTAAACCCAGCCCTGTACCCTTTTCGTTTGCGGTACCTGCCCGTGTAACATTGCTGACTGTTTGAAAAAGGCTGTTCTTAATAGTTTCATTCATTCCCACGCCATTGTCCTTAACAGAAATTTCAACATCGTCGCCGATTGAAAAAGCTTCAATTTCTACTTCTCCACCCGGGTTACTGAACTTGACGGCATTTGATATCAGGTTCCGGAGAATAGCTGTAAGCATATTCACATCAGCACAAACCTTCAGTTCAGCGGGAACTTTATTATTCATCCTGATGTTTTTAATAGAGCCTATTGACGTCAGGCTAAGAATAACATCGCGGGTAACGCCAAACAAGTTAACGGTGCGTGGAGCAAACAACATCTGTTTATTTTGCGAACGGGCCCACAGCAGAAGATTTTCGAGTAAAGAATAGGCATTTTTTGCTGCATTGTTTATGTGGTTAACTATTTGCTCAAATTTGGCACGGTCGTAATGCTGAAGATTCTGAATCAACAGATCGGAAAAGCCAAGCAGGCTTGTAAACGGCCCTCTTAAGTCGTGAGCAATGATAGAAAACAATTTATCCTTGGTAGTATTCAGCTCGGCCAGTTCAAGGTTTGCTTTGTTAATTTCGGCGGTTCGCTCCCTGACCATAGATTCGAGGTTGAGCTGGTGTTTTTTCAGTTCGGTAATATCGGTCACGATAATACAAACTTTACCAAGCATACCTTCCGGAAGGGCGCACATGGATATATGCAGGTAAAATAATTCTCCATTTTTGTCCAGGCGGGTTATTTCGTCTTTGATTCTCCCTTCCATACTTTCGCCCAGCATGGCATCAAATTTCTCACGGTCGCATTCTTCCAGGAAATCGGCATATCGTTTCCCGATAATCTGACTCATGGGGAGTTCCAGAATCTGAGAGAACCTGCGGTTACAGAACAGAATTATGCCATCCTCTGAAACGGTAACAGCGCCCTCTTCCATTTCTTCGATAATGATACGATAAGGAGTTTCGGCAGATGTAAGTGTAAAAATTTTCTCGCCATTTTCGCCCGATACTACAATAGCATCCACCTCCCCGTTCCTTATGGCATCAAGGGTGGCTTCTGTTTCAGCAAGGCGGGCCTTCAATTGTTCATTTTCAAGCAATACATCTTCCTGGCTTGTTTTCTGCATATTTAGTCATTATTGTCAACAATTCTTAGTCCCAGCCCTACAAGCACCTTATCCGAATTGGACAGGTCGCCGATAATGCGTCGCAAAGGCAAAGGCAATTGTTTCACAAGGGTCGGGGCAGCAATTATCTGTTCTGATTTTGCTAATTCGGGATTTTCGTACAAATTAATAATCTCCAGATTGTAATTACCATGAAGATTTTCTTCGCATATCTTTTGAATATTTTGTATTGCTCTTACAGATTGAGGTGTAGAACCGGTAACATATAAGCGCAAAATAAATCTTTCGCCATCAGTTCTATTGGCCCATTTTTCAAAATCATCTGTTGAAAAAAGAGGTGTTATCGGTTCCTTTTTCATAGGATCAGCTATTGTGTGGCATAAGGTCCAGACCAACCAAAACCCGCTCGGTATTCGAAAGATCACCAATTATTTTTCTCACCGGAACCGGCAATTTCCGCACCAGTGTAGGAATAGCAAGAATCTGGTCGTCCTTGCTAAGCTGAGGATTTTCCAGGAGATCAATCACCTCAATTTTATATTTCCCATTCAGCTGAGTCTCGCAAATCCGTTTTAGATTCGCGAAAGCCAGCAAACATTTGGGGGATTGACCTGCAACATACAATCTTAATATCCAGGCATCTTCAACCATATTATCATCTGTTGTGTAGTATTTCATCATCATTATTTTGTTTTTCCTGAAAATCCGCGGCTTTTGCCCATGATTTCCCTGTTACTATGATAACGTTCCAGCAAAGCATTTTCTGATTCAAGCTTCTTAATAATTTCTGCTTCTTCAGCTTCAAATCCAGCAGTAAGCGCTTCTATCTGGGCCTGCAGAGCTCTTCGCTTCCGTTCAATAGAATATTTCTTCTGTTCAATTTCCTGTTGCAGTAATTCAAGTTCCGCATTTTCCTTCGATTCCTGTGCGGCCCGTGAACTACCTGTAAGAACACCTTCCAGGCCAACATATACTTTTTCAAGCTTAATACCATTGTTTGTAAGCAAGAACTCACGAATCTGATTGGAATGTGCCATACCACGCGACTTAAGGATATAGATACCACGGTTGCGCTCACCGCCCGATTCGATGTCGCGGAGCAGAATCCAGGTATCAATCAGGGAAGAAATAAATATATCGGTACTCTCAACTGCCGATCCGCCAATGGTAAGGCTGGTAAAGAACCCCGTTATTTTATTCATTTTCAGAAAATCAATCAGACGCATCGAAACGGCTCTGGCCTCTTGCTGGTTATCGCCTGTAACAAAACTGTTCAACGGATCGACGATAACAACAGAGGGCTTAAAATCCTTAATCTCTTTGTACATGGAGGTAAGATGCATCTCCAACCCGTAAAAAGTGGGGCGTGTGGAATGAAACTTCAACAAGCCTGCTGCCACATAAGGTTCCAGGTCTATGCCAATCGATTTCATATTTCGCACAATCTGACGAGGCGATTCTTCAAAGGAAAAGTAAACAACTTTTTCGCCACGGGAGCATGAAGTCTGCACCAGATGTGACGCCAGGCTGCTTTTACCGGTTCCGGCAGTACCGGAAACCAGAACGCTGCTCCCTCTGAAATAGCCGTATCCGCCAAGCATTTCGTCGAGTTCGGCCACCCCCGAAGAAAGTCTTTCCAACGACACCTCGTGATCGAGACCCAGTGAGGTAATAGGAAGCACAGAAATTCCTGAACTATCGATAAGAAATGGATACTCGTTTGTTCCATGAGCAGAACCGCGGTATTTAACCACGCGTAACCGGCGGGTCGAAGTTTGATCAACAACCCGATGGTCGAGTACGATCACACAATCGGACACATACTCTTCGAGACCATGACGCGTATAAGTTCCATCACCCTTTTCGCCTGTAATAACTACCGTTACACCTTTATCCTTCAGCCAGCGAAATAAGCGGCGCAATTCTGCCCTTAAAACCGCCTCGTTAGGCAAACCGGCAAAAAGTGATTCAACGGTATCGAGCACTAACCTTTTTGCGTTTACAGAATCGATGGCAGAATTTAACCTGATAAATAATCCTTCGAGGTCGTATTCGCCGGTTTCTTCAATTTCGCTGCGTTCAACATGAACATGATCGAGCACCAACAACTTACGGGCAACCAGGTCGTCGAGGTCGTAACCCAAAGAAGAAACATTGGTAGTAAGTTCCGGTTCTGTTTCTTCGAAGGCTATAAAAACTCCCGGTTCGTTAAATTCCATGGCGCCCTTTACAAGAAACTCCATTGAGAAAAGCGTTTTACCACAGCCTGCACCACCGCAAACAAGAGTAGGACGGCCCTGAGGCAAACCTCCGCCTGTTATTTCATCAAAACCTTGAATGCCGGTTGGAGCTTTTAGTAGTTTGTTTCTGGTCAAATTCATATAATTAGAAAAGAGGATTAAGGCCTGGGCTAATTTTAGGGTAACAAAATGTTATATAAGTCACAAACAAATTAATGAAAATTTATTACTACAAACAAATTTATAAACTATGGACACCATCTTCAAAGAATAATTGGCTTTTTTATAGAACAAATTGAAGGCTGAATTGATCTTTAAACATTGATTTATTTTAGATAATTGACCAGATCAATAAACCAATTATTTTGCTCCAGACAATTTATACGACCTGCGATTCGGGATATTGACCTTTAATGTTAGTATTAAAGTATTTCCCTATTGAACCGCTCATCATTTCAAGAAATATTCGTTCGGGTACATTATAGTATCTCCACACTGCACCTGTAGGCTTAAATTCAATTTCAAGTATGGATGACAAAGCATCATATCCCACACTTATTGCTAAACTTGAATCGACCTTTTCTCTTCGCATAAAATCCAGATAAAAATTAACTTTCAATTAAAAAACAAATCAACAGCAGAATTAACCAATTAATTTTCAGTCCACTTTGTTTCTTAATTAGATTTACCAGAGCTTTACACTTATCTTTTTCCTGATAGTTACGTATACAGCCCGAACAAACAAAAAAGATGTTGGAGATGTTGGAGATGTTGGAGAATTCAGAGCGTACAGCGTTAATACTGGAAGATGACGGAGATGTTTGCGAATTACTGTCGATGATTTTAAATGTAAGCAATTTAAAAGTAGTGCAAACCGACAGCGTGATTGCCGCAGAAAAACTAATGGAAGACATTAGGCCATCGATAATATTTGTAGATCATGGTCTGCCCGACGGGAAAGGATTTAATATGATTCCCAAATTCAGAAAAAAATACCCCGCAGCAACTATCGTTGCTATGACAGGACAGCGGAAAGAGGAATTACGCGATTTGTCCCAAACTGAAGGACGATTCCATTATATGGAAAAACCATTTCAATTTGTTGAACTGCTTAAAATTATAAAAACAGCGGTTTAAATGAATCCCAAAGTTTAAACAGCAGGAGTATATACTTTACACTCCTGCTGCCTGACTTAAATAAAAAGCAATCAGAAAACCTGTAACGGTAATAAGACCCGCGAAGTTGTGCGTTTCTGCAAACGCTTCAGGAATCATAGTATCCACAATCATTGCAAGAATGGCTCCTGCCGCAAGCGCAATTGAAGCTGAAACAACCCCTTCCGACAAATTTTCGAATAAAGTATAGCCAGCAATTGAAGCTAATCCCGATATAAAAGCTATTGTACCCCAAACACCAAAAACATAAATGGTTTTTCTGCCAGCCTTTTTCATACCGGCAGCGCTCGAAAGTCCTTCGGGAAGATTCGACAGGAAAATTGCTATTACGGCAACCATACTAACCGATCCGCCTTTGAGCATACTTAATCCAATAACAATAGATTCGGGAATGCCATCAATTAAAGCACCGATGGCCAGAGCCAGCCCGCTCCCCTCCTTGCCTTTATCAGGCTGCTGATTACCCGACCGTTTCCTGTGCTGAACTCCTTTAAGGGTTAATATATAGTTTGCTCCCGTATAAATGATTGCCCCGGCTGCGAAGCCAATCACCGTTGAAACAATACCACCGGTTTTAAAACTTTCTTCAACCAGATCGAAAGCAAGAGCCGAAATGAGGACTCCGCTTCCAAAAGCCATGAAACCGGCACTTACACGTGCCGACAGTTTGAAAAAGTAACCAACTATGGCTCCTATTAATAAGGCTCCTCCGGCAACGAGCCCCCATAATCCTGCTGTAATCCAGTTTAACATAAAGTGCATTTTCAAATTAAACAGTTGGCAAGTTAAAACGTCAAAATCCTATGAAAAAACGTGATTATTTTTCCTGCAGATTTTAAAACTCCGCAGTAAGACTGGATTTCCATCACGACGAACCAGTCCTGTGATAATCAAAAACTCCCGCTTGACCATAGTTTCAGTCTAAACCTTAAGGACGAGGTTACAATCATCCTTTAGTATGATAACGAACCATCCCAATGTATGGCATAACGGAGACGAATTCCTGCTAATTTCAAATTCGAAACAAAACCGTTATAGGCAATGATACCACAATTGAAAAAGCTTGGGGAACTTACCCAAGCTCTTTTTAATCACCAAATCTTTTATTATAAGCATTTATATTCTCCACAGCGGCTCATGTCGCTGTGGTTTATTCCGCCTGCAAACAAACAAATCAATTACTTTAATTTTCTAATATGATCCGAACTTATCTCTCTTTTACCATCAGTGGTGAAAACTATGCAGTGAATGTCTCCAAAGTTCTGGAAGTCCTGCAAAACGAGCATATTACTCCTGTTCCCAACTCGCCGGCATTTATCCGGGGCATTTTAAACTTTCGTGGAGAAGTTGTTCCGGTTTTCGATACCCGTATCCGTTTCAACCTGACCGAGAGAAATTCATCCAACTACAACATCATTGTGCTGGATGTTTCGGGCGAAAAAAGTGTACTCAGGCTGGGAGCTATTGTAGATAAAGTTGACAATGTAATATCGCTGCACGACGATGAAATAAAACCGGTACCTGTAATGAGTTCAGACTACAACACTGATTTTCTGCAGGGAATATACAAACAAGGCAAAAATTTCACCATGGTTCTCAATGTAGAAAAGGTTTTCACGGGCACAGAATTAAACTCAATCAGAGAAAGTAATATAAATTAATAAAATCAACACGTTATGCTAAACAGACTTAAAATCAGAACCAAATTGCTCCTCAGCTTTATTTTAGTAGCATTGATAGCAGGTGTTATTGGAGTTTTTTCGATACGCAGTTTGAATAAACTCGAAAAGGCCGATACCGATCTTTACGAGAATGTGGCGGTATCTCTCGGTTACTGTACCGAGATTTCGACATCGTTTCAACGGATAAGGGTAAACGTAAGAGATGCTTACATGGCCACAAATGTAACTGAGGCAGAGGAATACCTTAACAGAATTGATGAGCTGGATAAAGTATTTCACGACAATATTTTAAAGTTAAAAAAAACAGTTCTTGACGAAACTGATAAAAAGAATTGCGAAACATTAGAAGCAGCAAGAATCGAATATGTTACCTATTTCCCGGAGTTTAAAAAACTTATCCAGGCAAAGAATCACGATGAAGCTTTTAAACTCATGAGAGGCGAATGGTTTAAGGCAAATGAGCGTTTACAACTTGCAACCGACACCGTTTTGCAATACAATCTTACATCGGGCAAACAGATGTCGGACGACAATACTGCTCTTGCAAAAGCCGCCTCCTTTTCTATGATTATTTTAATGGTTGTGGGAATAGTACTCGCCATTTTGCTTGGCCTTATCATCGCTTCAAACATTCAGAAAATCATAAAATCGGTGATCGATCAAACCAAAAACCTTATCGATGCAGCCATTGCCGGCAAACTTACCGTAAGGGCCAATGCCGAAGAAACCAATGCCGAATTCCGGGCCATTGTAGTTGGAATTAACCAGACCCTTGATGCAGTAATTACCCCGCTGAATGTGGCTGCCGAATATGTCGACAGAATTGCAAAAGGAGATATCCCGGCAAAAATAACCGACCATTACAACGGCGACTTCAATGCCATCAAAGAAAACCTCAACCAATGTATTGATGCTGTTAATCTTTTGATTGCAGATTCCCGTTTGCTCGCAAATGCAGCAGTGGAAGGCCAGCTTGCAACCCGTGCAGATGCAACACGCCACCAGGGCGATTTCCGCAAAATAGTGGAAGGCGTAAACAACACCCTCGACTCGGTTATCGGTCCGTTAAATGTTGCCGCAATGTACGTGGATCGCATTGCTCAAGGCGATATGCCCGAACTGATCACCGAAAACTACAATGGCGATTTCAATAACATAAAGCAGAACCTCAACAGCCTCATCAAAGCTTTTAACGAGATTATCACCAAGGCCAAAATGGTGGCACAGGGAGACTTAACCATTACCCTTGCCAAACGCTCGGAAAACGATGAATTGATGGCAGCCCTGTCGAATATGGTTGTGCGATTAAGCGAAATTGTTGGCCAGGTAATGGATGCTGCCGAAAATGTGGCCATCAGCAGCAGCGAAATGAGCACTTCAGCAGTTCAGATTTCGGAAGGAGCCAATGAACAATCTGCATCGGCTGAAGAAGTTTCTTCGTCAATTGAAGAAATGACATCAACCATTCAGCAGAACAGCGACAACTCTATTGCCACAGAAAAAATAGCTGTAGCATCTGCGCAAGGCATGATGGAAGTTAACACAGCAGCTCAGAAGAGCCTGGAAGCCATGAGGCAGATTTCGGAAAAAATTAAAATCATAAACGACATTGCCGGGAAAACAGATATTCTGGCTATAAACGCAGCAATTGAAGCGGCTCGTGCCGGAGAACAAGGCAAAGGATTTGCCGTGGTAGCTGCCGAAGTACGCAAACTCGCCGAAGTTAGTCAGAAAGCGGCTGTGGAAATTAACGAACTTTCGGCATCGAGCCTCCGTGTAACAGAAGAATCGGGAAGCATGATGCTGAAGATTATTCCCGAAATACAGAAAACAGCGCAGCTTGTAAAAGAAATAGCGGCCTCCAGCAACGAACAGCGTGCCGGTTCGGAACAAATCACCAAAGCTGTAATTCAGTTTACGCAGGTAACACAGCAAAATGCAGCAGCCGCCGAGGAAATGAGTTCGAGCTCCGAAGAGCTTGCCAGCCAGGCCGAGTTGCTGAAGGAAACCATCGGATTTTTTAATACGGGAAAACAGTTAAAATCGTCAGGACTGCTGAAACAACAGAAGGCCTCAAAAAAGCCAGCGCATAACATCCATAATTCTCCTCAACGCATTTCAATGTCCGATCGCACAAACGGCATCAATGTAAATATGGGAAGCTCAGAAAAGGACGACAAGTTTTTCGAAAACTTTTAGTGTTCCTTAACCAGTTTTTAACCTGATAGCAGAGCTGCCCGGCATAACGGGCGGCTCTGTTTGTTTGGAAGATCTGGCTTCGGCAGGCATCACTTTTTCACTTGAATTTTCATCAACAGATCTGTCTGTTCAGCATTACCGAGTTTAAAAATATGAGTATCGAACTCCGTAAAACCGTTCTTTCTGTAAAACTGCAGTGCTCTGAAATTTCTTTCCCAAACTCCCAACCAAACGTATTCAACATTTTTCTGTTGAGAAATTTCCATAGCTTTTTCAAATAGCTTTTGGCCGATTTTCATTCCATGATAATCTTTTAAAACGTAGATCCTTTCTATTTCAAGTGAATTTTCATCTCTGATTTCAGTTTGGGCTTGTCCTAAATTTATTTTCAGGTATCCAACAACCTTGGCATCCAGTAAAGCGAAATAAAATTCAGAGTTTTCATCGGAAAGTTCGGCTGTAAGTTTTTCAACTGAAAACCTGTTATTTAAATACTCCTTCATATTTTCTTCGCTGTTTACTGAAGAAAAAGTTTCGGCAAAAGTTTGCCTTCCGATGTCTTGAAGCTGATCAGCTTCGCGGGGCGTCACTCTTCTTATTTCAAAATTATTCATAGGTACAAAACCTCAGATTTTGTTGTGATTATAAACATAATTAATTTTATAACTGACAAAAACAGATACCAGGTTCATCTATAAAAAAAGCTTCATCCCTGGCAGGAATGAAGCTTTTTTAACTTTTAACCTCTCAGTTTAAACCAGATCAATCAATTTATTCTTTAGCGCATACATTATCAAACTGGCAGTATTATTGGAGCCGGTTTTCGACAACAAGGAGCTGCGGTGGGTTTTTACAGTGGCCAGACTAATGTTCAGCTGGTTGGCAATGTCTTCATTCGATAAACCGGAGGAGATCAGTTTCAGCACTTCAATTTCGCGCGACGACAGTTTTTCGGCCGACGAGCCGTTAACAGCGCCCTTGTTTGAATTAATATTCTGAATCAATTTGTAAAGCAATTCCCCCGAGAAATAATTTTCACCTTTCGACACCTCCGAAATAGCTTTTATAAGCTCACTTATACCGGCAGATTTGAGTACAAAACCTTTGATACCGGTCTGAATCATCTGGTAGTAATATTTTTCATCGCCAAACATGGTTAAAGCCAGGATCTTCAATTGGGGATATTTTTCATGGGCAATCCGCGAAGCTTCAATACCATCCATTTCGGGCATGGAAATGTCCATTAAAACAACGTCGGGATTAACTTGTCCAACTTTTTCAAGAAACTCTTTTCCGTTACGGGCTTCAGCTACTACTTCAGCTAAATTATCGCTCGACAATAACAACTTAACACCATCACGAAACATATCGTGATCGTCAACTAAAAAGATTCTAATTTTATTACTCATTTTTATTTTGTTAAAATAATATCAATACAAGTTCCTTTTCCAATTGTTGATTGAATGGTAATCTCGCCTCCTATCAGTTTAATCCTGTTCTGCATATTGAACAATCCCATACCATTGGTTTCTTTAACAGTTTTATCCACATCAAAACCTTTCCCATTATCCTTATAAGTTACTAAAATTTTCTGAACCTCCTTATCAAGATGAATGGATATATTTTCGGCGTGCGCATGCTTAATGGAATTATTAATGCATTCGAGCAGCACCCGGTATAGCATAATCTCCACATCGGACGAAAGACGCTCCGAAATTTTAGAATAAATATTTATTGCCGTTTTATCCTTTAACCTTTCGGCATGATTTTTAAGTGCATTTACAAGTCCAAACCTCTGCAAAACATGAGGACTGAGATTATTGGCTATTTCCTTGGCCTGATTTATCGCCTCGTCGACAGCGTGAAGGGCATTATTTTTAATCAGATCCCTGTTAATCGTATTTTTATCGCTGCAAAGCCATTCGATATACATTTTAACGGTTGAAAGCACAGGCCCCAAACCATCGTGCAATTCCTGAGCATATCGCCCCTGCGATTCTTCCTGGGTTCGAAAAATGGCTTCCATGATTTTCTTCTCCATCATTTTACGCTCGGTTGCATCGCGAATGATGACCAAAACCACTCTTTGTCCAGCCAGATCGAATACCTGATGATGAAGTTCTATATGCTTCCGCTCCTGTTTTGCATCAAAAAACTCGAAAGTTGAAAAAGGCTGCGGTTCCGGATATTTCCCATTCACAAAAGAGAAGACCGCCGGAATTTCCTTTTCCAGCAGGGTCTTTAACTTTTCGCGCGAGTAACTGCCCGACTCAAACCCAGCAATTTTAACAAAGGCATCGTTAACCTCAAGAATTTTATCATCGCGCAAAAGCATCATCCCATCAGATGAGGCCTGAAATATGCCGGTAAATTTCTTTTCACTTTCCTTGATTTGAAGGTACGCCCTCTCAAGAACCACATTTTTAGAAACCAGCTGCTTAATAAGGTTTTGGTTTTCGGCCTTCAGATCATATTCACGTACTGCATTCTGCAGTGTTTGCCGCATTTCGGGAAAGTTCCAGGGCTTAAGAACGTACCTGTATATCCCACCCTGATTGATAGCCATTAAAGCAGCATCGTGATCCACATGGGCTGTAAATATAATTTTGACAAGATCGGGAAACTCAGGTGTAATGCGGTTGATAAATTCCAAACCAGTTTCGTCGGGCATGCGCTGATCGGAAATCAGTACCTTTACTTTACGCTTTTTCAGCAATTCGTAAGCATCTGCCGGCGACACCGCAGTGAGAACATCGTAGTCAACCTTCATGAATTCTTCGAATAACATGAGGTTATACTCGTCGTCGTCAACATACAGAATTACATTTTTTCCGCCAGCTAAAGACTCACTCATTTTTAAATATAACTGTTACAAAAATTGAATCTTTAAATTAAATAAAATTTTTAGATTTCCGAAACTCCCCAAAGGATATTAATTCGGATTGTCATGAAATTATCAGCGTGTCCTCAATATGGGCACCAGATCGTTTTTTATCGCATATTTATATAACGAAAGAATATTCTTGCATTCGCATTTATTCAGAATATTGCTGCGGTGCCATTTAACGGTATCGTAACTGAGATGAATTCTTTCGGAGATTTGCTCGTTAGATAACCCATCGCATAATAAAAGCAGAATTTCTACTTCGCGATCGGTTAAACCTGCCTGTTGTTTACCCGGAGCCACCGGCTTGTTCACCATAATTTGCTGCAAAATATTATAAGGATAGAAGATCTTCCCGGAAGCTATTTCCTTAACAGCTTTAACCAGTTCTTCAATGTCATCCTGACCGGATATGGTTCCTTTAACACCCGAATCTATCAATTGCCGGTATTCGTCCAGCTGAAGGTTATTTGCAATTACAAGAACCTTAGCATCGGAAAAAGATTCAAGCAAATTGTTAATGGACTGAAAATTGCGGAACTCCGGATTAAGCTCAACAATGATTATTTCAGGAGTTTTCTCATGCTGAATCAGCTCTTCTATAAAACTATAATGTTTTATGGAATCACTTAAACTTACCCCTTCAAGATACAATTTGAGGCATTGGCGAAACAACAGATTTTTCGAGACCAGGACAATGTTTACCATTACTCCTAAAAATTCAGGGTTTAAATATTCATTTAAATCAGTATTATGAATTTAGGAAATAAATCTGAAAAACAAAAGCTCATTTCTCCTGAGCCCAAAAAGTAATAACCGGAAAGAGCCGGCAGACATGACCACTTCTGCAATTTAGAGTTAAAAGAAACTACCGGATTAAATTTCCTGACTTAGTCTCCCCTCCTGATCTTTTATTTTCTCAGTTTTTATATGCCCCATCTCCTGAGATTTAATAAATCCCTTCATTATTGCATGTTTAGCTGCCGCTTCGGTATCTTTCACAAGAATCATTTCAGTATTGAATTCGCTATTCATAGTTTCCGAAATGGTTTTAATACGTATTGTTTTTTGGGGGATACCAATATCGCGAATATAAACGGCAAGCACTCTTCCGGGAAATTCGCGTACAATTGCCGAATACACTTCAGGATCCTTCTGCCCGCTATCCCCAATGAGAATAAATTTCATATCGCCAAAAAAATTCATCAGCTGTCGTAATTTTTCGATCTTATGATTTTTCCTGTATTCCATCATTTTCCAGAACCTCAACACACGAATCTCCATTTCGCGCAACAAAAGAGGCCCTTTGGGAATTCTGTTGAAATCAATAAACTCATACAAAAGATCGTAGAGATTCCACTCACTGTTTGAAAGATAAAACAGCGGATTAAAGGCACCTTCGGCAGTACCCAGCTGCAACGACTGATAAAAGGCCGAAACTCCTTCAAAAGGCATGCGGGTAAGGGCATTATTCAGAAACATAAGCCGGAACTTCATCAGTTTGGTTGTAGCGTAAGAAATAAGAATGGTGTCATCAATATCAGATATTACCCCATACTGAGGTTTATGCCTCACAACCATCACCTCGCCGATAAAATTCCCGGGCTTTTGCCGGGGATGAATTTTACCGGGCAACGAATAGGTAGCTTTTTGCCATACGCCCTCGGGTATCTCCTTAACAGAATGTTGAAAAGTGCAGTTAAAAACCCCAAATTTATTGGTAATAACAGTTTTGGTCTTACCCAGATAATTAATCGCAACCTCTACTCCGGCAAAATCGTCGATAAAATAACGCATAAACATAATCCGGGCATTCTTCCATTTACTCTGTCCTTCAATGGGTTTCGAAATACCATTATCTTCAAGTACAGCGCCGGTAATGAATGTATTGGTTCCGTTACTGAATCCCAAAAAGATACTATGGTAAATTCCAAATAAAACGCTACTTTTTTTACCTTTGTACCGACCAAAAGAAGGCTTCAGTCGATTCGTTGCTCCGAAGTTTATCTAGGGCGGGGCTTTGCCCCGCTT
>JAJYAG010000135.1 GCA_021779665.1 Bacteroidota bacterium
GATCTGACTTCAATAAACTGATTGGGTTCCTGAAAGGATTTTGCATCCAAAACCAAGAAATCCAGTATGGAAGGAATGGCCACGATCTCCTCTCCTGCAGCATCAACATCAATTTTTTTCCCGTCCCATTTAACAACAACTTCACTGGCCTTCTCCCCTCTTAAAACACTGTCGACCTGAAAGGAATATTTGCTATTCTCGTTCTGAATCCAGGTAACCGGTAAATTTTTTCCATTCTGAACAGCAGTAATAATTTGGGTCAGGTTCTTTTCGTTTACAACATCGGCCGTAATCAATGAACCTGTTATTTTATTCTTGGAAAGATCCTCGATATGATAGGGCTCGTAGCCATCAATATTTACAGCAAAGGACTGTTTGATAGTGGTAAACTCAAATTTAAAAACCTTGAATTTGCTTTCAACTTTCTTAATTTTTTTGAGATAAAATTCAGCAGTATATTTCTTTCCTGCATCCAGCCATTTATCAGGCCTGAATTCAATTGTCCGCTTATCAACCCAATAAGCTTTTCCGCTAATGCCGGGAGAAAAATCGAATAAATCTTCGGTTGCCTCCATATTGTTTTCGACGGCTAACTGAACTTCATCTGTCAGCTCAATCCGAATGGCTGAGGCTACGGAAATCTCACCCGACGTGAAAGCTGCAATGTGTTCGCTAAATCCAGGATCGATGGTTAGTTTGCTCTTTTTACAACCACTGAAAAAATTCATTGCAAAAACAGCTGTCAAAACAAGTATAAACAATTTTTTCATACGTATAAAGATTAGGTAGTTTGGTACTGAAATTTAATTAAATATTCGTTAAAACATAATAATATTAAACAGGGTATCTGACCTGATATTAAACCATTTATTGAAGTAATCAGGACGACCGATTAAATATCAAAAAATTACCTTTAGTACACAATTTGAAAAAAAATTGATGCAAAAGCCTGAACAAGAGATGGTAAATGAAATAAAATTTGAGTTTAATAAGTATATTTGTAACTTAAGAATAAATTTCCAGCTGGGGTATGAGAACATTTAAACAAATCCGGAAAGGATGGAAGATAACAGGGATAGCCGTTGTGTTATCATCCATGTTAGGCGTATATGCTTTTACAGATAGCGACTTTAAAATCCTGAAAAATCTTGATATTTTTTATACCCTCTTCCGGGAGTTGAATTTATACTACGTAGATAATACGGATCCCGAACGTCTTATAAAAACAGGCATAGATGGTATGCTGCAATCGCTCGATCCCTATACTGTTTACATTCCCGAAAACGAAGCTGACGATTACAGCATCCTAACCACCGGAAAATATGGCGGTATTGGCGCAACTACACGTAAAATAGGCGGCTATGTTGTAATTTCCGAAATTTACGAAAACTATCCGGCCGACCGCGCCGATCTGAAAACCGGAGACATTATCCACGAAATAGATGGTCAACCGTTATATTTTAAAGAATCGTCCGAAATTAGTGAATTGCTGAAAGGCGAACCTGGTACCGAAATTTTGCTGACCATTGAGCGGCCCAACGAAAATAAGCTTATCAAGAAAAGTTTAAAGCGTGAAAAGATAAGTTTATCAAACGTTCCTTATTACGGAATGGTAAACGATGAGATAGGCTATATCAAACTCATGAATTTTACAGGCGATGCCCATAAAGAAGTTCGTCAGGCATTGACGGATCTGAAAGAAAAGTCGGGCGCCAAAGGTTTGATCCTCGATTTAAGAGGTAACCCCGGCGGTTTACTGATAGAAGCGGTTGATGTTGTAAATCTTTTTGTAAATAAAAGTCAGGAGGTTGTAAGCACCAAAGGCAAAATGAAGCAATTCGATAATGTTTACAAAACCCGCAACCATCCTTACGATACCCAAATACCGATTGTAGTCCTTGTAAACAGAAGTTCGGCTTCGTCGGCAGAAATTGTTGCAGGCTCGATGCAGGACCTTGACAGGGCTGTTATTATCGGTCAGCGTACTTATGGCAAAGGTCTGGTTCAAACCACCCGCCCTCTAAGCTATAATGCACAACTTAAAGTAACCACTGCAAAATATTATATACCAAGTGGAAGATGTATTCAGGCTTTGGATTATTCCAGAAGAGGATTCGATGGTCGGGTAAGCTATATTCCCGATTCGCTGATCAATGAATTCAATACAAAAAACGGACGTAAAGTTTACGACGGCGGAGGCATTGTTCCTGATATCACGATGAATCCCGAAACCCTGAGTAAAATTGCCATTTCTCTTTATACCCGCGGGTTATTCTTCAATTATGCAACTGCTTTTTATCACAAGCACGACAGCATTCCCGTCATTTCCAAATTCGAAATTACCGACGATATCTATAAGAATTTCGTTGATTTTATTTCTTCCAAAAATTTCGATTACATGTCGGAATCGGAGCAAGTTTTGGAAAAGCTTCAGGAAATTGCCAAAGCCGAAAACTATTATGAAAATTCTAAAGATGAATTTGCTCAGCTCCAGAAGAAAATAGCCCACGATAAATTCAGGGATCTGGAAGAAAACCGCGAAGAAATCAGTGAACTCTTAATGGAAGAAATTGCCAGCCGCTATTTCTTTCAAAAGGGAAGAATAGGTTCGTCTCTTAAAAAAGATACCCACGTAAGAAAAGCAATTGAAGTGCTATCGAATGATAAACTTTATGCCAATATTCTGAATGGCACTATTAAATCGGACATTGCAAGCAAACGCACCTATTACCGCTACGAAGAAAATTAATATTTTTTGGAAAAGTATGCTGAGTTAATTCGCAGCATACTTTCCCGAATGAATTCTAATGTGCCTCCAGCCAGTTTTTACCGTTCCCAACTTCAACCACTAATGGAACTTTCAACTCCACTGCGTTTTCCATTTCATCCTTCACGAGCTTTTTAACAACCTCAAGTTCTTCAACAGGAACATCGAACACCAACTCATCGTGCACCTGCAGGATCATTTCAGTTTTAAGGTTATTCCTTTTGAGAGCTTTATGAATATTGATCATCGCCATTTTGATGATATCGGCAGCAGTACCCTGGATAGGAGAATTAATTGCATTTCGTTCGGCCATGCTGCGCACTGTTGCGTTAGACGAAACAATATCAGGCAAATGACGTCTTCGTCCGAACAAAGTTTTGACATACCCCAGAGATTTGCCAGCCTGAATTGACATGTCCATATAAGTCTTCACACCAGGGAAGGTTGTAAAATAACCTTCAATAAGCTGAGAAGCTTCCTTTCTTGGTATTTTTAGCCGCTGGGAAAGGCCGAAGGCCGATATGCCGTAAATAATTCCAAAATTGGCCGTTTTAGCGTTATTTCTCATTTCACGGGTCACCTCTTCAACCGGCACATTGTAAATTTTAGCTGCGGTGGCAGTATGGATATCTTCATTATTCCGGAAGGCATCCATCATATTAACATCTTCGCTCATGTGAGCCATGATACGCAGCTCAATCTGCGAGTAGTCGGCAGAAACAATCACATGATTTCCGTCCCTTGGAATAAAAGCTTTTCTGATCTCCCTCCCCCGCTCAGTGCGAATGGGAATATTCTGAAGATTAGGATTAATGGAACTAAGTCGGCCGGTTGCAGCAAGCGCCTGATTAAAAGTTGTGTGAAGCCTCTTAGTTGAATTATTAACCAGCTCCGGAAGCGCTTCAACGTAAGTATTCAACAGTTTACGCAGCATGCGGTAATCGAGGATATAGGAAATAATCGGATGCTTATCGGCCAGATCCAGCAAAACATCTTCAGAAGTCGAATACTGCTTCGTTTTCGTTTTTTTGTTATTGGAGTCGATCCCAAGCTTTTCAAACAATATTTCGCCTAATTGCCTGGGCGACTGAATATTAAATTGAGTACCGGCAGGATTGAAAATTTCCTCTTCAATTTTTAAGAGATCAGACCGCAATTCATTGGCCAATTCATTCAAAGTTGGCTTATCAAGGTTGATACCCGCAAACTCCATATCGGCCAATACATTGACCAGCGGCATTTCAAGTGTCTCGGCCAGTTCGGTAAGTGAATTTTTTTCCAGTTCCTTTTCAAGGATCTGCTTCAGTTTCCAGGTTACATCCGCATCCTCGGCGGCGTATTCAGCAATACTCTCCAAAGCAACTGACGACATGCTGATTTGCTGCCGTCCCTTACCAATCAGATCTTCAATGGGTACAGGAGTATATTTCAGATACTTTTCCGAAAGGTAGGTCATATTATGCCGCTGCTCAGGCTCTATCAGATAATGAGCAAGCATGGTATCGAAGATGCGGCCTTTTACTTCAATCCCATATTTCTTAAAGACAATAATATCGAATTTTATATTTTGCCCGATTTTGGAAATATTTTCATCTCCGAGTACAGGCTTTAAAAGCGAAACATAGCGCGAGATGCGGTCGCTTTCTTTTGGAAAAGCAATATAATACGCTTCACCACCTTTCCAGGAAACTGAAATACCTACAAGTTCAGTATCCAGGGTATTCAAAGAGGTTGTTTCGGTATCCAGGCAGAACTCTGTAAGAGATTTTAACTGGTCCACCAAAGACTTTAGTTCCTCTTCATTATTAACAATCAGATAACGGTGATCAGTATTTTCAATGTTTGTGTACAATTTCGTCTGCTCAACCGGTTCGGGCAGCACCATATCAAAAAGATTTCCCTGTAACGCTACCGGCTTATTTACCCGGGCAGAAATTCTTTTCTCAAGACTGTTAAAATTCATCTTTAACAACAGAGGCCTGATTTTACTGAGGTCCTGCCTTTTAAAACTCAGATCCCTTACAATACAATCAACCTCCACATTGGTGGTGATGGTACAGAGTTTTTTGGCCAGGTAAACCGTTTCTTTATGATTGGACATTACCTCCAGCACTTTTCCTTTAAGTGAATGGAGGTTATTAAAAAGATTTTCAAGTGTCCCGTATTCGGATAAAAGTTTAGCTGCTGTTTTTTCGCCTATTCCGGGTGCGCCGGGAACATTGTCGGATTTATCGCCTACAAGTGCCAGAAACTCCAGGAATTGCTCAGGCGATTCCACATCAAAATAACTGCGTATATTTTCCAGGGATATAATTTCCGAGGGTGTGCCCGGCTTACTTGGCCGAAGTATATAAATGTTTTTATCAAGAAGCTGAATGTAATCCTTATCAGGAGTCACCATATACACCTGAAATCCTTCATGAGATGCCCTCTTGGCAATGGTTCCGATAATATCGTCGGCTTCATAACCCTCACATTCCAAAATAGGAATATCGTATGCCTGAAGTAACTCTTTGATGATAGGAACTGATTTCTTTATTTCTTCCGGAGTTGACTCGCGGTTGGCCTTGTATAAAGGGTAAATTTCGTTGCGAAAAGTATTTCCCGGAGGATCAAAAGCCACTGCCAGATGTGTGGGAGCTTCCTTTGTAATAATATCTTCGAGTGTGTTCAGGAATCCAAATACAGTCGAGGTATTGAACCCTTCAGCATTAAACATCGGACTGCGGAGGAACGCGTAATACGATCTATAGATTAACGCATATGCATCAAGCAGGAATAAACGGTTGAGACTGTTCATTTTGGATAGGTTTTAAGAGCAGGAACATTTACTTACGCAATCCAGAATACTTGTTAAATTTTCGTGTTTCAGAAAGTAGAAAGTATTCTTACCGTCGCGTTTAGAATTTAGCACCCCTTTATCCTTTAAGATTCCAAGATGATGCGAGGCAGTTGCCTGCTCAATTTTTAAGGTTGAATGGATTTCCGAAACTGTGAGTTTTTTACCATCTTCAAGACAATTGAGTATTGAAATCCGTACCGGATGCGCAATAGCTTTAAGCATATTGGCAGCCTGATCTAATTGCTCGGGTGTTAATTCACTAAATTTCATTTTAGAAATATATTAATATACAAATATATAAATATTATGCCCACAATTAATTAATTTAAATTGTAGAAATTCAGCCAAAGCATTTGTATCTTGTGGAAGATTATGTTCAATTTCAGTATTAATAACATGACGCAGATTAAAACGCTGGAAATTTCTATCAAAGAAGAAATTTTAAGATATAAAGACTATTATAAAACATCGCTTAAAAGCAAAACAAAAATTCTCGATCTCATTGCTTCTTATGTGCATCAAAGGAAGGAAAACAAAGTTCTGCCAATATTAACCATTCTTTCAGCCAGAGCTTCCGGGAAAATTACTGATACCACCTACGTTGCGGCAGCTATCATCGATCTTCTTTATACAGCAACAAGAATACACGACGATGTTGAAAACGAATCCTTTTCTACTAACATTTTCAACAAAATAGATGCTTTGTGGAAAGAAAAACTTTCGGTGCTGATGGGTGATTATTTTTTAGCGCAGGGACTTTTAATTTCTGTTAAAAATAAAAACTACCAGCTTCTGGAAATTTTCTCAAAATCAGTTAAAGAAATAACTGAAGGAGAAATACAGATGATGAATAATTCCAATAATTTAAACCCTGATAAAAAAGAATTTCTGGAGATCATACAAAAGAAATCAGCCTCACTGTATTCGGCATGTGCTAAAGCAGGCGCTCTTTCTTCAGGGGCCGAAAGTGAGACTGTAAATATTCTAACTTCCTATGGAAAAAATTACGGAATCGCTTTATTTATTAAAAATGAACTGACACTTAAAAACACTATTGTCAATTCTAAATACCGCATTACTTTACCGTATATTTTGGCGCTTGAAAATTCAGACGAACAGGATAAAGTTAAAATGATAAAATACCTGCATTATCCCGTAGAGAAAAGACTAACGGAATTTATGCAAAGCTTCACTGAAAAGAAGAATGGGGTACTTGAAGCTGTGAAATTAATGGAGGACTACAAAGCAAAAGCCATCGAAGATATTACAGAACTACCGTTTTCAACATCTGTGGAATCATTGAAACAACTTGTTTTATTAACTATTTAGTCGCGGTTTAAAAATCCGGTAATAATTTCAGCCTTTTTTCGACCTACAAGTTCAATTATTTTACTCATTTCAGCCTGTTTAATTCCATTTATCGATTTAAATTCTTTAAACAAAACAGCCATGGTCTTCTCTCCTACTCCGGGAATAGATTCAAGCTCCGATTTAATCATCGAAGAACTCCTTTTTTGACGGTGAAATGTTATTCCAAAACGATGGGCTTCATCGCGGATTTGCTGAATTACTTTTAATGTTACAGAACTTTTATCAAGGTAAACCGGAAGTGAATCCCCCGGAAAATAAATCTCTTCCAGCTTTTTGGCTATACCAATAATTCCCATTTTTCCATAAATGCCAAGTTTATTGAGACTATTCACAGCAGCATGAAGCTGTCCTTTACCACCGTCAATCACCACCAGTTGGGGCAAAGGTTTACCTTCTTCCAGAATCCGATGATACCGACGGTAAACAATCTCCTCCATCGAAGAAAAATCATCGGGTCCGACAACCGTTTTAACATTAAAATGGCGATATTCCGATTTGAAGGGTTTGGCATTTTTAAATACAACACAGGCAGCAACTGGATTGGTTCCCTGAATATTACTATTATCAAAACATTCAATGAAAACTGGTAATTCATTTAAATGTAAATCCTTCTGAATCCGCTCTAAAATTTTAACTGCTGGCTTTTCTTTATCGTATTCTTCCTTTCTCTTCTTAACATTCAATAAATAAAACTTCGCATTTCGCTCCGAAAGTTCAAGCAATTTCTTCTTATCGCCTATGCGTGGAATGGTGAAATTTACTCCTTCAATATGATATTCCAACGGAAAAGGTATAAGAATCTCGCACGAATTACTTCCAAATCTGTTTCGTAATTCCAGGATTGCAGAGGCCAAAAGCTCTTCATTGGTTTCATCCAACTTCAATTCCAGTTCGAAGGAATGGGCCAACAAAACGGCACCATCAACTACTTTCAAAAAATTAATAGCTGCTAAATCATCCTCCCTGTAAATAGAAAAAACATCAACATTTTTAATGGATGGATTTACAATGGTAGATTTACTTTGAAATTTCTCAAGAATATCCAGCTTTAACTTTACGGTATTTGCTTCTTCGAACCGGAAATCTTCGGAAAATTTATTCATCAGATCCCGCAAATAGCCAGACACCTGGGTCAGATTACCCTTTAAAATATCCTTCACCCTTTCAATGTAATCGTTGTAGGCCGGTAAAGAAAGTTTTCCTTCACAGGGAGCCAAACAGTTCCCAAGGTGATATTCCAGACAAATTTTATATTTCCCTGCCGAAATGGATTCTTCATTCAGATTAAGACCGCATGTCCGTATAGGAAATAACTGCCTGATGAGCTCAAGCAATGTGCGCACCATGGTGGCCGATGTATAAGGACCATAGTAAAGTGAACCATCCTTAACAATGTTGCGTGTTGAAAATACCCTTGGGAAAGGTTCATTTTTTATACAAATCCAGGGAAAAGATTTATCATCCTTCAGCAAAAAATTATACCTGGGTTGAAGTTCCTTGATAAGATTATTCTCCAGCAAAAGCGCATCCTGCTCAGAGTTTACAATAATATAGCGGATATCTGCGATCTTCTTGACCAACAAATAAAGCTTGCGATTCTCGTAATGGTTTTTATGAAAATAACTCGATACTCTTTTCTTAAGATTTATAGCTTTCCCCACATAAATTATCTCGCCCTGATTGTTCAGAAACTGATACACACCAGGACGATCAGGTAAATTAGGCAATATATGATTCAAAATATGCTCCACTACTGAACAAATAAATCGGTAAATGAAAATTTATTCACATCAAACAATCCTTTGTCGGTAAGTTTTAGTGAAGGAATTACGGGCAAAGCTAAAAAAGATAACGTCATCAAGGGCGATTTCAAAATGCAACCATGCTGATGAGTCAACCTGATAATTTTTTCGTAATACTCAGCAACAAACTGAGCATCCTTATCAGACATTAATCCGCCAACAGGAAGTGGCAAAATCTCCCTGACCGACCCTGACACAAAAGCAATCCCTCCTTTGGTTTCAACCAATGAATTTATTGCCTGAACACAATCGTCAGCATTATCTCCGACACAAATAATATTGTGACTGTCGTGGGCAATTGTACTGGCGATTGCTCCGCGTAATGGTCCAAAACCCTTTACAAACGCCTTGGAAGGAACACCGTTATTATACCGATCCTTCACAAAAAGCTTCAGAATATTATTTTCCCGAAGTGTATTTTCAAGATCATTTCCAACCTCAAAAACTTCACACCCCGTAATAATACTCCCTTCCGAAACTGTTATTACCTTAAAATTTGAACCATTGATCTCAACATCCAATTCCTTTCTATTTACAGGAGCAGCATTAAAAGTATTAACATGAGCAGTCAGTTTCAAGTCGTCCTTCATCATCCTAAACTGGGAATCGAAAACTTTCGAGCCATTAATCCATGTTTCTGCAACACTGAGATCCGTAAGATTATCCACAACAATAAAGTCAGCAGAATCACCCACTCTGAGCAATCCAACAGGCAAATTATAATGCAAAACAGGATTCAAACTTACAGCTCTTATAACATCAAAGAAATTAAAACCTCCTTTGAGGGCCCGTTTTACAAGAAGATTAATATGACCTTTAATTAAATCATCAGTATGAAGGTCATCCGAACACAACATAACCTCATCGGGAAAAGTCTCCATCAACGAAATCAACGCGTCAAAATTCTTTGCCGAACTCCCCTCCCGGATCAGGATTTTCATTCCAAGTCCAATCTTTTCAACCGCCTCCTCCAGAGTTGCACACTCATGATCCGTGGTTATCCCCGCACTAACATACGATTTCAACTCCTCACCTCCGATTCCCGGAATATGACCATCGACAGGTTTGCCATTCCGCTTCGAAGCTTCAATTTTTTGCAGAACTTCTGCCTCACCATTTATCACTCCAGGATAATTCATCATTTCTCCAAGCGCAACAACAGACTGATTATTCAGGAGAGCGTCAATCGCTTCGGGATTAAGATTTGCACCGGAAGTTTCAAAGGAGGTAGCAGGAACACAGGACGGAGCTGTCCAGAAAAATTTAACTTCACTCTTCTCACCATTCTCAATCATAAAATCCACCCCTTCAACTCCACAAACATTTGCAATCTCATGCGGATCTGAAACTATAGCAACCGTCCCGTGCTGGACAGCAATTCTAGAGAAATTTTTTGGGACAAGTAACGAGCTTTCTATATGAACATGCGCATCAATGAAGCCAGGAAGAATATATCTTCCTTCAGCGCGCGCTATTCTTTCTATCGATTTAATTCGTCTGTTTTCAATAATAACTTCAGCAGGATAAGATTCACGGGAGTGAATATCTACAAGTATTCCTTGAATTTGAGCTTCCATTTCTTTTATGTTTGATGTTCCACGTGGAACAATTTGAAGAATGTTCCACGTGGAACAATTTTTACCTACCCAGGTGAACTAAAAGAACATTAATATCTGAAGGGGTAATGCCGGAAATTCGAGAGGCCTGTCCTATTGAATCTGGCTTTATTCTGCTAAGTTTTTGTCGGGCCTCTGTAGAAAGAGAGGAAATTTTCCGATAATCAAAATCTGGGTAAATTTTAATAGACTCCAGGCGTTTCAATTTGTCTGCTATAGAGCGTTCTCTTTCGATATATCCTGAATATTTGATAATAATTTCGGCCTCTTCTATGGATTCAGCCAATAAAACTGAGCCAATGGTGTCGTCAGTTTTTATATTCAAAATGTTTAAAAGTTCCGTGATGTTAACCTGTGGTCGGGTTAGGATATCAAAAGCCTTCACTGTTTGCTTTAGCGGTGAAGTGCTTTTTGAAATAAGATAATCCTCCACCTCCTCGGGTGCAACACTTCGTGATTTCAAATTTGAAATAATACTTTGTGTGGACTTCGATTTTGTTTCAAGATTCCTCATTCGAACATCAGATGCAAGTCCAATGTTATAAGATAAAGGTGTCAATCGGGCATCAGCATCATCCTGTCGTAGTAAAGTACGATATTCAGCCCTTGAGGTAAACATACGGTAAGGTTCGTCAACGCCCTTGGTAATCAAATCGTCGATTAGAACGCCAATATAGGCCTGATTGCGATGGAGGACAAACGGTTCCTTCTCAAACACATTTAAAGCAGCGTTTATTCCGGCAATTAAACCCTGTCCTGCAGCTTCTTCGTAGCCTGTAGTACCGTTAATCTGTCCGGCAAAAAACAAATTGGACAGATTCTTAGTTTCGAGCGTCGCTTTAAGCTGAATGGGGGGATAATAATCATATTCTATCGCATAACCCGGACGATATATTTTAACATTCTCCAGTCCTTTGATTTTACGCAGTGCTTCATATTGAATTTGCCAAGGAAGAGATGAAGAAAATCCGTTAATATAATATTCATTTGTCGTTAATCCTTCGGGCTCCAAAAATAACTGATGCGATTCCTTGCTCGCGAAGGTAACAATCTTATCTTCGATGCTGGGACAATATCTTGGACCGATTCCTTTAATTCTTCCTGTGTATAAAGGAGACTCTGCAAAACCTCTCTCCAACACCCTATGAACTTCGTTATTGGTGTAAGTGATATAACAAGGACGTAAAACAGGGTTATTCTTAATTTCCGGAAGATAGGAAAATTTGCCCCCATCCTCCTCTCCTGGCTGAGATTCCAACACCTCAAAATTGATGGATCTGCCATCAATTCTTGCCGGCGTACCAGTCTTCATCCGTCCAACTTCAAAACCAAAATCCTTCAATTGTTCAGAAATTCCCTTGGAAGAAGGTTCTGAGATTCTACCACCCTCAGTGGTATTTTTGCCAACATGAATAACTCCATTGATAAATGTTCCATTTGTTAAAACAACAGTTTTGGAATGAAAGCTCACTCCCTGTCGTGTAACCACGCCCTCTACCTGTTGTCCCGAAATGATCAATGAACAAACGGTATCCTGCCATAAATCAAGATTAGTAATGGACTCGAGCACTTCTCTCCATTTGAGAGTAAACTGCATCCGGTCGCACTGTGCACGTGGACTCCACATGGCAGGACCTTTAGAGCGATTTAACATGCGAAACTGAATAGTGGTCAAATCGGTTACTATGCCTGAGTAACCTCCCAAAGCATCGATTTCACGAACAATCTGTCCTTTGGCAATGCCGCCCATCGCCGGATTACAAGACATCTGACCGAATTTTGTCATGTCCATTGTAATCAATAAGGTTTTAGCTCCTATATTTGCAGCAGCAGCCGCGGCTTCACAACCAGCATGGCCACCACCAACAACAATCACATCATATAATATCTTCATTTCGTAAGAATCTCCTTCAGGTAAAAATCCTCCAACTCTCTCATTAATTTTTCCTGCTTAGCGGTTTTATCATTAAAACCTATCAAATGCAGCACACCATGAACCATTATTCTGTATAGCTCATGATCAAAAGAAACACCAAAGATATGCGCATTTTCTGAAACACGCTCTACACTAATATAAATATCACCATTTATAACATCCGAATCATTATAATTGAATGTTATAACATCCGTTAAAAAAAAGTGTTTGAGATAAGTTTTATTAATTTTGAGCAACTGATCGTCACTACAAAATATAAAGGATAGTTCTCCAGTAATTTTTTGATTGGCGGAAATAACGCCTTTTAACCAATTTGTGGTATTACGCTTGTTCTTAAATTTAAAATCCGACTTCTCAGAGAAATAATTTACAGCCAACTTAAACTTTAAAAGTTAATTCAACTATACTTCCATTCTCATAAAAGTCAATACTATCGGAGAGCTTTTCCATAAGAAAAACACCACGTCCGTTAATATTTTCGATATTCTCCGGTGCAGTTGGATCAGGAATATTTTTATAGTCAAATCCATTCCCCTGATCTTTTACCGAAATTTTCAATTCATCGTCCTGAAATCTACAATTTATATTTACAAGTTTACCTTCGTCGAGCTTATTACCATGCATGATAGCGTTATTGGTTGCTTCAAGGGTAGCTATTAAAATATTTCCATAAATTTCGGATGAAAGATTACACTCTGATGATATCTCATCAATCAGTTTTTCAACAACTCTTAAATTATCTATTTTAGAGGTGATATTTAAGCTCTTTTCCATCATTTGACTTTTTCCGCATTATACAGTTTTACAAGAAATATGTTTCAAATGTTCAATAAAAATAAGCAAAATTAATGAGTTAAAAATATAAAATTTTCAGTTTTTTGACAACCACATCTCGGGGTTCAACTTGTTAGATTCCTCCCAAATTTCGAGATGTAAAACGGAAGTTCTGGAATTGGATTCAGTAAAAAGTGAACCTATCTCTTGACGAGCCTTAATACGATCTCCAACCTTAACCGAAACATTCGAAAGATTCTGATAAAGTGTCAAATATTCACCATGTCGGACTATTACGGTGTAATTGGCTCCTAAAAAAGAAAAGACCCGTTTCACTTCTCCTTCAAAAACTGAATATACTTTTGCATTTGACTGGGTACTTATATCGATACCATTATTCTGCACAACTACACCTTTTAAAACCGGATGATTCTGCTCACCAAAAGGATTAATTATTATTCCCTTATCGGTCGGCCAGGGAAGTCTGCCACGATTCTCCTTAAAATTACCGCTAATAACCCGATTCTCTTCCCTTGCTTTAGGAACTTCCGTTTTCTTCCTTGCAATCTCACTTCTTATAAGCGCTTCAATTTCCTTCTGCAGCTTATTTGCAATTTTCCTCTTCTCGGCAAGATCTCGTTTTAATTGACCTTCCTTTTTAACTAATTGTTTAAATTCCTGATCCTGGGTTTTCTTTTCGCTATCCAACTTAACAATTTCACGCTCCTTCTCTTTCAACAAACTTTGCTTGGTAGTTTTTGAAATTTCAAGTTCGCGTTTACGAATATTAAGATTTTGCCGGATTTCTTCAATCGTGGCAAGCTGCTTTTTCCGAAAATAAGAATACTGCCGTATGTACATTAACCGCTTATACGCCTGACCAAAATTATTGGCCGACAAAATATAAGTGATATAATTTCCTTTTCGGTGTTTTTTATAAGCAATAAAAATTAACCGGGCATACAAATTTTTAATAACTCTTACGTCATTTTCTATGGAAGATATCAATAATTGTTGCTCTGAAATTTCTTTATCCTTGGTCTCAACTTCAACCGATAAATTATTTAATAAACTGGTACGGGAGGTAATTTGCTTTTCAATCAATTTTAATCTCTCTACAGAGGAATTTTTGTTTTTGCTTATTTCATTTAAAATAGACTGCGTATTTTCAATATCCTTCAAAGTCTCCCTTCTTTTCTTTTCAATGTAGTCCTTCTGCTGAGCAAAACCAGCTCCAGACATTAAAATCAAAAATAAAAAGGTCAAAAATCTCATTGCAGTGTTAAATAAACGGTTTCAAAGTTAATATATTTACCAGTGTTAAAAGAAACGGACTGGTTATTATTATCTTTTGTCAGTTTAATTTTAGCAGTATACACTTCACCAGCTGAGTTAAATTTACAATTAATATACTGATGGTTTTTCCTTCCATTAAGCTGGTAATTGAACATAGTTTCCAAAGCATCTGAATTTGAACACTTCAATTCCTTTACAAATAAAGAACATAAAGTACATAGAATATGTTTCTCGTTATATTCGAATTTACCATTAAAAAAATTATAAAGACTACCCGAAGCGTTATAAACTTTTGCCAAATATTTCCTTTTATTCTGGATATCGATAATTGTCAAAGAATCATACTTTGAAAAAACCTTCAGAACGTTAATTCCTAATGGACCATAAACACTCACAATATTGCTGTCAGCGCTAAGATAGGACAAACACTTTAAATTAACCTTCGATTCATTTGAAGTTAAATCAACATTCATCTTAAAGTAATTATCGTTCGGTCCAACAGCAAACCGACTGCTATAACACGAAACGAACACTACCAATATAATGAGATACTTCTTCAACTAACTCTTTAAATTCATAATTTTCAACAATTCCTGGTAATGCTTAACAACGTTAGGATCGGACTTACCGCCAAGATCAAGAGCTTTTTTTAGAAAATCATAAGCTTCGAGATACTTTCCCTTTTTAACAAGAACCCAGGCATAAGTGTCCAAATAATTGAAATTATGCTTATCCATCATCACACATTTCTTACTCATTTCTTCAGCCTTGTCTAATGACTCATTCCGGAGCGCCAAATAATAACTATAATTATTTAAGACATATAAATTATAAGCATTGATCTCTAAAACCTTTTCAAAATACTCAAACGATTTTTCTACCTCATCCATTTTATAATAGGATTCTCCTAACAAAGTGAGTAATTGCTCCTCATATGTTCTGCTTTCCTCAAGAAAGCTAAGACCCTTCTGAAAGGCATCACAGGCTTCCTTAAACTGTTTTTTCTTATAATGACCAATACCATTGTAATAATACATATAATCGGAGGCATTACCAGAATTGAGTGAATCAAGCGTAATTTTTAATATATCATCATTTCGTTCTTCTAAATTCAATACCATTAAGTAAATATCAAGAAATTTAAAATTCTCCTTGTTATTATACAAATATTCAAGCAATTCAGAAGCATCTTTTATTAAATCAGCACTAACAAATACATCGGTAAGATTCTTTAAATCGATATCATTATCAAGATTATTGACAAACCAATTTTTAATAAGACCAACAATTTTTCGTTTAAAATCAGCGTTTAGACCATTTACCCTTAAGGTATTGATTAAAAACTGGATCTCAATCTCAGACAATTCAGAATCAATAAGAAGTTTATTTTCAATAATATCCTGGGCATCATCAAGGCGAGAGGCTTCAATATAAAAAGTTGCAAGGCCAACAACGCCAATTTCGTTCAGACTATCTTTTTTGAGAAGCTCTTTGTATGTTCTTTCACCTTTGGATAGATGACCGATAGATTTATAGTGCTCAGCAAGCAACCCAAGATACTTGTAATCGGTTGGAAGTCTCTTATAGATTTTTTTAAGAGTATGTTCAGCGCTCCTGTACTTTTTTAATTTTCTTTCAATCTGAAATTTAGTAATAGCAAGCTCTTCATTCTTTTTATCATCATCAAAAAGCTTGCGAATAATTTTTAAAGACTTATAAAGTTCACCATATTCGAAATAAAGAGCAGCCAGATTATATTTATAACGAAAATTATTTGGATTGCGTTTGACAATAACCTTATACTGGGTAATAGCGCTATCAATTTTATTATTCATCTTATAAAGATCAGCCAAATCAAGCCGGTACCAATTATTAGTCGGATCGGTTTTAACGGCTAATCTGCAATAATCCAAGGCTTTCTCTTTTTGATCGTTTTTAAGATAAATTTCGGATATTAAATAATACGCAGCAGAACTGTTAGGTTTAACTTCCACACACCTAAATAACAAAGCGAGAGCCTGCCTGTAATTTCCAAAAAGCTTCTGTTTGGTCGCCTCAGTAAACGCAAAATTATAAGCAATAGAAGATTCATCAGTTTCGGAATACTTAGTTTTATCTTTTTTAAAAACTTTAAAAACCGAACATGAAGAAAAAAGGAGCAGAAAAATTAAAATACTGTATTTCATTTATTTACCAGTATGACCAAATCCTCCCGAACCGCGATCAGTGCTGCTAAGTTCCTCAACCAGTGTCCATGAACACTTTTCATATTTCGCAACAACCATTTGAGCAATGCGGTCACCATTGTTAATAACAAAATCCTCAGTTCCAAGATTTATTAAGATAACACAAACCTCACCCCGATAATCAGCATCAATAGTACCTGGAGAATTTAAAACACTTATACCATTTTTAATAGCTAAACCACTTCTTGGTCGCACCTGAACCTCAAAACCTTCGGGAATCTCAAAAAATAGACCGGTAGGTATAAGTTTACGTTCCCCGGGTTTAAGAGTGACAGATTGATCGAGATTAGCACGAAGATCCATTCCCGCAGAATGTTCAGTTGAATATTCCGGTAGAGAATTATTTGATTTATTTATAACTTTGATAACCATAAAATATGTTTCTTAGCAAAAAATTAAGCTTTGCATAAAGGAAAAACTCAACTGACAAAGCTAATAGCTATAATTTATTTAAAAAATAGTTTTACAAGATTAATTGACCTTTTATTATAATATTGAATCAATGATTATCAGAATATTAAAATTTACAACTTTAAGTTTGCTGTTTTTGTTAATAATCAATTGCTCCTTGTTTCAGAAACGCAAACAGGTGATTATTATTACAAGTTACGGAAATATAACCATAGAACTTTATAATGAAACTCCAAAACACAGGGATAACTTTATAAAACTAATCAAAGACTCCGTTTATACAAATTTACTATTTCACAGAACTATAAAAAGTTTTATGATTCAGGGCGGGGATCCGGATTCCAGAAACGCAAAGCCGGGCCAGTTTTTAGGAGAAGAAGGATTACCTTATACCATCCCTGCAGAATTCAATAAAAAATTATACCACAAACGAGGAGTTTTGGCCGCTGCAAGAGAAGGAGATTCTACAAACCCGAAAAAAGAATCTTCATCTACACAATTTTACATAGTAGTAGGTAAAAAATTTACCGAAAAAGATTTAGTTTCTCTTGAAAATAAAAGGAATGCACCACTTCTGAAAAATAAGCTCGAAGAAATAAAGGCCATTACTAAAGCAGACACTTTAAAAGCAAAAAAACTTCTGAAAAACAAAATGTTCAGGATTCCAAAGCATCCGAGAGCAACGTACATAAAAGACGGGGGAACACCACATCTGGATCAAAACTATACAGTTTTTGGTGAAGTGACAGATGGTATGGAAGTAGTTGATAAAATTGCTAACTTGCAAACCGATAAGAACGATAGACCTATAGACGATATAAGGTTTACAATAAAAATGAAGAATTAAAATGATAGAGCAGGTAGACAGTTACTTAAGCGAAGTAGAAAACTATTCGATAAACAATCTTGCTGAACTGGAAGAGTTCCGCTTAAAATATCTGAGTAAAAAAGGTTTGATAAACGAGCTGTTTGAAGAATTTAAAACAGTTGATCCAGGAAAGAAACGCGAATTTGGTAAAAAGATAAACGATCTTAAAGTCAACGCGAATTCAAAATACCAAACAATCAAGGAATCCCTTGATTCAGTTCAGGAATCGGCGAATATCGACTTTACGCTTACCGGAGAGTCTTTAAAGGTGGGTACACGTCACCCGATTTCAATTGTTAAGAACGAAATCATCTCCATATTTGAACGACTCGGATTTGCTGTAAGCGATGGTCCGGAGGTTGAAGATGACTGGCATGTTTTTTCGGCCCTGAACTTCCCAATGGAGCACCCGGCCAGAGATATGCAGGACACCTTTTTTATCAGTAAAACTCCCGATATATTGCTCAGAACCCATACCTCATCAGTCCAGGTGAGAGTAATGGAGAAAACACAGCCGCCAATCAGGTTGTTAATGCCGGGGAGAGTTTTCAGAAATGAGGCT
>JAJYAG010000010.1:0-15488 GCA_021779665.1 Bacteroidota bacterium
GGTGCTCCTGTTACAATTGTATCGGTTGGTCCTAACAGAATGCAAACTGTCTTCAGATGATATATAGTCTGCGATACAAACAAAAAATGCCAGCTTAAACTGGCATTTTTTATTTGTGGTATTATTTAAATTTTTTCCGTTGGGCTATCCTGAACAGTAGCATTAGAAGGCAGATCCAGACCATATCCCGATGTTTTATCTTCTTTCTTAAGCAGAAATGCGAAGATCATACCTAAAAGCCCAAAACAGGCGAACATCAGCATGGTTGGCGTATAGTTCAGAACTGCGCCGTTTTTCAGATCTTCGGGAGTTACTCCGGGATTAGTGGAGTCGAGGATTAATCCGGCTACAATAGGTACAACAAAAAGTCCCAGATTTTGAAGTGAGAACATGGTTCCATAAGCAGTTCCTATTTTATTTACGCTTACAATTTTAGCCACCGAAGGCCACATTGCCGAAGGAACAAGCGAAAAAGCTATTCCCAGAAATGCTACCAGAACATAAGCGTTGATGGTTGTAAATGCAA
Organism: Bacteroidota bacterium; assembly: GCA_021779665.1. Taxonomy (GTDB): domain Bacteria; phylum Bacteroidota; class Bacteroidia; order Bacteroidales; family JAAUTT01; genus JAAUTT01. The sequence goes on from JAJYAG010000010.1 coordinate 527, forward strand.
AGAGCAGATGAACAATGGTAAGCATTAGCGATCCAAAAATCATAAAAAGTGCTCCTTTTCCTATTTTATCGATTAAAGCTCCGAATATTGGTGTAAAAGCAACGGTGCCCATGGGTAGCCAGAAGGCAATAAAACTTGCAGTATCTAAAGGAACATTAAATTTATAGTGGAAAAAATCGGTGGCATACTTTAAAAATGGGAATACTGCGGCATAAAAAGTGACACACAAAGCAGCTATAAAAATGAAAGACCGGTTGGTGATGATTGCTATAAAATCTTTGAGGTGGAATTCATCTTCCTTCGTCATTAATTTCTCCTGGCCGATTTGCTTGTCTAATTTAACGTCGATTACCAGGTATACCAGGAAGGCCAGTAGTGCTATTAAAAGAAGAACAACCGCGAGCCATACAGGTTTTGTCCAATCAGGAACGAGTAATTTAGGGCCTATGAGTATGGATAAGGCTGTGCCAATTCGGGCAATCCCCAGGTTTACACCAAATGCCAATGCTATTTCTTTGCCTTTAAACCATTTCACAATGGTTTTGCTTATCACCACAATACTGGTTTCAGCGCCCAAACCAAAAAGAAGCATTCCAAAGGCCATCATTTTTACCTGCGGGGAAAACTTCGGAAGAAACGATCCCATAAATTCATATCCCCAACCGCCATTTCCATAATAGGTTGTAGTTCCGTATGCCGTAACAAAAGCGCCAATGACCATAAAAACAACAAATATCATCCCTGTAATCCGGATGCCGATTTTATCTAGAATGATACCACCCAAAATAGCCATTAGCAGAAAAGTATTCGGAAAGGCATAAAACCCTTGCACCCAACCATAGTCTTCGGACGAAAAATGAAGTTGCTCCTGCAGTGTTGATTTTAATGGAGATAAAGCATCGTAGAAGTAATAATTGGCAGCCATCACATAGCTAATCAACAACAAAACTCCCCATCTGGCCGTTTTCGATTCTCTTAATGCTTTCTTTAACTGATTCATAGATTGTTTTTTAACTTAACTCGAGGCCAAAATTAACAATTCCTTCCGCAAACTTTGACCATGAAAGTCGTTCTTTTAACTGAATTATATCATGTTTCATGCTGGTTTGCAGTTGCTTGTTAAAATATGATTTTATCGCATCTGCAATTAAGTCACTTTTGGGTTCCGACACAATTAATCCTGTGGATTCGTGGGTAATGGTTTCTTTTAGTCCGCCAACGTCAGTCGCGATAATAGGAACTCCGAAATGATAAGCTATTGATGTGATTCCGCTTTGGGTTGCCGATTTGTAAGGCAGAATACAAACATCGGCAGCGCCGAAGAATACTGGTACTTTACTGTCGGGAATATAATCTGTAAAAACATGGATATTCTCTTTTAACGGAGAATTATTTATCATTTGGGTGTATTTATCGAAACTTCCATAACTTTCTCCTGCGATAATCAGGTTATAAGAGCTGTCGAGTTTGTTAAAAGCTTCAATCAACAAATCCAGGCCTTTGTAGTCGCGGATAAAGCCAAAAAATAATAGGTTTTTCCTGGAAGGGTCTAAATTTAATTTTTTACAGGCTTCGGAGCGTTCCAAAGGTTCGCCAAAATGATCGTAAAGTGGATGATCCATCCTGATATACCTGGCGTTTGGCTTTAAAAGTAAAAGATCGTTCATTACTGCATCGCTCATTGCCACAAATCCGTTATTTTTATTCAGGAAATACCGGGTGAAAGCATTATCAAAAAATTTCTTTTCGTGTGGAATTACATTGTCGAGGACTGTTATTACCTTGGTTTTATTAATTACAAGGCCTGCGGCCATTCCTAACGATGGTGCCAGGAACGACATCCAGTATTTCATGATAAGTAAATCGGGTTGAAAATCCCTTATTTTACGTCCCGTTTGCCAGTAACTTAAAGGGTTGACAGAGTCCAGCACTCTCTCGGCCGGAATTTTATCAGCAGTTTCGTCATTTTCGACCATCTGGGTTTTCCCGGGAAAAAGAATTTCGGGGTACTGTCGTGTAAAGGTAAATGCTTTTACCTGGTGTTCTTTTTCAAAAGCCCTGTATAACGATGCGTTGAACTGAGCAATTCCTCCTCTGTACGGATAAAATGTTGATAGGTAAGCAATACGCATTGGGGCTATTTTGAAAACTTTACGATGTGTTCAAGGATCTTCTCAGGCGATAGGTCGAGCATACAGTGTCTCTCGCGCTTACATGTGTTTCCATAATAGCAATCGCATCCGCTTTCGGGCTCAACAATTACTCCATTGTTGTAAAGATAAAATTCGTGCGCGTTGAAAATGTTGTTCATCAGCACCAATGGCTTTTTTAGTCCTATGGCAATGTGCATCATCATCGAAACCTGTGTGACAATTATATCGCAATTGGATGTAAGTGAAATAAATTCCTGTAATGAATAATGACCAGGGTAGAATGCTCCGGTTTTCTCCTGCAGAAACGAATTTTTTTCGTCTTCATCGGCTCCTCCAAGAAGCACGGGAAATATGTTGTTCTTTTGAAGGTCGGTAATAAGTTTTATCCAGTATTCGTCGGGCCAAAGGCGGGTTTGCCACCGTTTGCCGCATCCAGTATTGAGGCCTGCAATTTTTTTACTATGGGCTTTATCCTTTATGAGATTCCATTTTTCAGCTAAACTCTTATTAAAATTCAGCACATAAGGCTCGCCTTCAAACTTCAGGTGACATATTTCAAAGATTTCTTCCAGATAGTTTTTGGTATTGGTTTTCGAAATATTATCGAATAAACCTGTAATCAGTTTATGTTCAGCATTGGGAGTGGCAATGCCAATATGATTGTTGGTCCATATGAAACCAAACTTTTCTGAGGCTTTTACATCTTTTAGCAGGGCACAGGCCTCTGGTTCCTTGTCGAGGTTTATGGCAATGTCGTAAACCTGGTTTTGAACAGCATAAATGGATGGGAAATCAAATTTGTAAATTACATCAATCAAGTCAGATGGCAAAACATCGGGCGAAAGAGTAAGCCATGTGATCTGGCAGTCGGGGTAAAGCTTTTTGTACCTGACGGCTAACGGTGTTGTGCGGATTACATCTCCAATAGCGCCAAGCTTGATGATGAGTATTTTTTTTGAAATGGGTGAATATTCATCGCACCCCTTACACACTTTATTTCTGAGTTTATTAGGTGTGCAGGGAATATGTCCTCTGAAGTACCTGCAATCGAATTTTAAATGTTCAAACATTCAGAATAAGCTAAATTTATCGCTAAAGATAGCCTTTATCAGTGAACCACACAAATATTAAAACGAAGTGACTTTTTCGTTGTCTTCTATGAGACTGCTTATTGATGATGAGGAATTGTAGAATTTCTTTTTATATCTGATATATTTCGGGTCCATACAAGCATCCTGTAAAATATGATTGTTAAACTCGAGCAGTTGCTTCCCGAGCTGATGGTCAATGGCTATCTTGTCGGCTCTTTTTTCAGTTGCTACACGCCCTTTTTTGGGTATATACGAAATCAGTAATTTTAATAAACTCATATTTGAGTGTCTGGAATAATCCATAATATGTCCCAGCTCGTGTCCAAATACTCCTATCAATGCATTTGAACTGGTTCTCTGCATAATATTGGTGCCGGAGCATTGCTTTTTATTCATTACGATTCTGTAGGTCCTGTTTTCACGTTTCTGAAACAAAAAACCCAGTGTTGGAACGGCTTTCATAGAAGTGAAAATATTAGCATAACAGAATTTTATTCTGGTTTTGCTCAACTCCGGATAGTGTGAAAGGCTTGTTAGTATCTCCTTTTCAAATTCCTTTGGAATAACTTTGTTAAATGAATATAGCTTACGCAGCTCCGTTATGCTGACACTGGTTGAATCGCCTTTTTCTGAGATTGATCCTGCTTTTGCAGATGTTGTTGCATTGGCTGTCAGTATTATAATTACCAATGCTGTTAAAAAAAATCTACCCTTCATTCATCCTCTTTTTTGCCTCATACGGAAGCTATAAACTAAAGTTGGCGGGCATTTCACTTTTTGTAAAGAAAAAAACAAAAAAGTTTGAAATAATCATAAATTTGTCGGTTCGCTAACTTAACCTTTAAATTATATGAGTACATCAAGACGTAAATTTATAGGCACCTCACTTAAAGTTGCCGGTGGTACAACGCTTCTTGCCGGAATGGGCAATGTTGCCTGTGGAAGTTTTTTAGGAGCAAATGAGAAACTGGTTGCAGGTCTTATTGGCTGCAAAGGTATGGGCTTTGCCGATCTGAAAGCTTTTTTGGGGCAGACTAATACCGAGTGTGGCGCTTTGTGCGATGTTGACCAGAATGTTCTGAACGAACGTGCTGCCGAAGTGGAGAAACTACAAGGCAAAAAGCCAAAACTTTTTAAAGATTTCAGAAAACTGCTGGAAGAAAAGGACCTCGACGTAATTATCATTGGTACTCCCGACCATTGGCATTGTTTACCATTTATTTATGCCTGCCAGGAAGGGAAGGATATCTATTGTGAGAAGCCTCTTTCAAATTCCATCGAGGAAATTAACCTGATGGAAAAAGCAGTAAAACGGTACAAGAGGGTAGTGCAAATCGGACAATGGCAACGCAGCGATCAACACTGGCAGGATGCAATTGCCTATGTACATTCGGGTAAGCTGGGTAAGATCCGCAATGTGAAAGCCTGGTCGTACCAGGGATGGATGAAATCAGTTCCGGTTGTGGCCGATTCTCCTGTTCCAGCCGGAGTTGATTACGATTTCTGGCTTGGTCCGGCTCCTGCACGTCCTTTTAATGCAAACAGGTTTCATTTTAACTTCCGGTGGTTTTGGGATTATGCCGGAGGTATGATGACCGACTGGGGTGTGCATATTCTGGATTATGCGTTATTTGGTATGAAGGTTGCTTCGCCTAAGTCGGTTATGGCAATGGGTGGTAAGTACGCTTATCCGGATGATGCTGCCGAAACTCCCGATACCCAGCAGGCTCTTTACGAATTCGATGGTTTTACATTATTATGGGATCACGCCATCGGTATTGACGGAGGGCATTATGGTCGCAGCCATGGAGTTGGCTTTGTGGGTAATAATGGTACTCTGGTTGTCGATCGCTCCGGTTGGGAAGTGATACCTGAAATGGATAACAAACAGCCCAAACTTGAAAGAGTCGAGTTGCAGAAGGGCCTTGGCAAGGGTCTGGAAAATCACATGAAAAACTTTATCGATTGTATAAAGCACAGGAGCCAATCACCAAATGCAAATATTGAGATCGGCGCCAATATAGCTCGTGTGGCGCATTTAGGAAATATCGCCTTCAAAACCGGTAGAAGATTATATTGGGACGGAGAAAAATCTCAATTTGTGAATGACACGCAGGCAGACGGGTATTTAAAAGCCAATTACAGGAAACCCTGGGAGTTACCTAAAATATAAATACAGTCCACAGTTGTCGGACCACAGACGATAGCAAAACAGCCAATAAGATGTGATGTCTTATTGGCTGTTTTCTGTGGTCAGTCGTCCGTGGACTGTTGACTGGAATTATTTTATCTCCTTTTCTACCTTATATTCATTTCTTTCGCTTGAGTTGCGCGAAATAAGCTCTCCAAGGAACCCGGCAAGGAACAGTTGTGAACCTATAATCATAGTGGTTAATGCAAGATAAAAGTATGGGTTTGTGGTTATCAACGGAGCTCTGACATGGCTGAGGACATAATACAGCTTTACAGAGCCCAGATATAAAGTTGCAATAAGGCCAAGTCCGAACATGATGGTTCCCAACGATCCGAAAAAATGCATCGGTCTCTTTCCAAATTTGGAAATAAACATAATGCTCAACAAGTCCAACGGACCATTGATAAAACGCTCCAACCCAAATTTGGTAACTCCGTATTTTCTTTTCTGGTGCAGAACAACTTTTTCGCCTATCTTCCTGAAGCCTTCTTTTTTAGCCATGTAAGGAATATAGCGATGCATCTCACCGTACACTTCAACACATTTGATAACATCGTTCTTGTAAGCTTTCAGGCCACAGTTAAAATCGTGAAGCTTTATTCCGCTCATCATTCGGAGCGTTGCATTATAGAGTTTTGTAGGTATTGTTTTCGAAATGGGGTCGTAACGTTTCTTCTTCCATCCTGAAACAAGATCGTAATCCTCTTCCTTAATCATCCTGTACAGCTCGGGAATTTCCTCCGGGCTGTCCTGCAGGTCGGCATCCATCGTAATTACCACATCTCCCGTTGCAGTTTCGAAACCTTTTTGTAAAGCAGCCGATTTCCCGTAGTTGCGACGAAGCTTAATCCCTTTTAGGTTTTTATTACCCAAAGCTAACTCTTCTATTACTTTCCACGATTTGTCGGAAGAACCATCGTCAATTAATATGGCTTCATAGCTGAAACCATTGCGGCTCATTACATCGTTGATCCAGCTAATTAGTTCTGGAAGAGACTCTTCTTCGTTATAAAGTGGAATTACTAATGAAATATCCATTATCAGAAAATTTGAGCAAAAATAGATGCAATTTTCATAAAACAAAAAACCCTGCAAATTTCGTTGAAATTGTGCAGGGTTCTTTTTAAAGAAAATCTTTATTCAGGTTTAATAGATGCCATATCTCTGTTGAAAGAATCTCCTTCCTTTTTAAGGATGGCTGATGTTATAAGAGAAATGATGAATCCTACCAAAACACTGAAAAACAAACCTCCAATTACTGCAAATGGAATAAAGAATTTCTTTCCCATTTCCATTGCTTGTTGTGCTTGTTCTTCACTTAAGCCTCTTTCAATATTTTTTTCATTGGCTATCGACATCATTTTGTCAACAAGTTCAGTATCAATAATGGTGTAAAGTAAAATCATAAAGATAACGGAAATGATTGCAGCAAATAAACTAATCATAACTCCCGTACCCAATGCCTTGCCATAGCTGATAAAACCACCTAGTGACTGATCTCTGTAGGCTTTTGTGCCTAGATAGATACCAATTATGCTAATTATTATTCCAACATAGCTTAGCCCTTTATTCATCATCAAGTCAGAAAAATAAAGTATTAAAGTATAAACAACGCCGGCAAATCCGGTTATGAGACCCCAAGTGAGCGTAGTTTGAAACATGGTTGGTTTGTTTTCCATTTGATTTAGAGTTTTTAAGGTTAACCAAACAAATATATGGTATTTTATTATAGCATTATTTTGTTTTTTGCTGAAAATATCTGTTTCTATTTCCATTTAATTTTATACTTTTGCGCCGGGTAAGTCTTATACGACCAGCTCCTGCTGAACTCCCCCAGGTTCGGAAGGAAGCAAGGGTAGGCGGTTGAGCGGTGCGATATAAGTAGCTTACCCATTTTTTATTTCCTTCCGGGTATGCTTACCAGTGTTGAAACAATCGAATCCATTAACACACTTGTAAAAAAAGAAACGCCTTTTCTGTTTATTATCAGTTTCGATGGCGAAAGCAATCTTGTATTCCCAATAGATCAGCTAAGGCAAAATAATATATACTATCAAACTCCCGAGGCTGGTAATATTCAAATTCTCCCGGAAATGCCGGTTCTGGAGTTTTTTAACAGAAATCCTGTTTCTTATCAGAAGTATCAACAAATGTTTGATAAAGTGTTGAACGAAATTCATAAAGGCAACACATTTTTGCTGAATCTCACTGTTCCATCGGAAGTAAAATGTAATCTCGGTCTTTATGAGATTTTCCTGATTGCTCAGGCTAAATACAAGCTTTTCTGCAATGACAGCTTCGCCTGTTTTTCTCCTGAGGGTTTCATTTCTATCGAAAACGGGATTATAAGCACTTTCCCGATGAAAGGAACCATCAGAGCTGATAAACCGGATGCCCTGCAGGAGATTTTAAATGATACAAAGGAGGCTGCCGAACATGCTACAATTGTCGATCTTCTGAGAAACGACCTGAGCATTGTTGCTGCGAATGTTCATGTAAAACGTTACAGGTATGCCGATTTGGTTCAAACCAATTATGGACCAATTTATCAGATTAGTTCTCAAATATCGGGTACAATAAAAAGTGAATTTCGAAACAATTTGGGAGAACTTATGTTTTCGTTGCTGCCAGCGGGTTCGGTTACCGGAGCTCCTAAAAGTAAGACCGTTAGTATTATTAATGATATTGAGATCGTTCCCCGCGGATTTTATACCGGAATATTTGGTATCTGGGATACAAAAAAACTCGAGAGCGCTGTTATGATAAGATTTATAAAGAAGGATAACTGCAAATTATATTATCACAGCGGAGGAGGTATAACCTTTCAAAGTAATTGCGAGGCGGAGTATAACGAAATAATTGATAAGATTTATGTACCCGTTTGTTGAATCGGTGAAGTTTCAGAATGGCCAGTTTTTCAATCTTGAGAGTCATCAGGAGAGGTTTGACTATACTCGTTTGATACATTATCCTGAGGAGCCGAGGGTCGATTTGGCAAGTGTGTTAAAGCAATCTCCTGATTTGCTTCCCGGGCAGATTTATAAATGCAGGATAATTTATGGTAAAGAGATTGGTGATATAATTTATGAGCCTTATGTTCCCCGTCAAATCAGGCAATATTATTTAGTGGTTTGTCCAGATGGTCTGGATTATTCATTTAAATCCATAGATCGTAAATTCTTCGACGAAGCAAGAAAAAAGCTCCGGCCTGACGAAGATTATATTTATGTCCGCAATGGACTGATTACTGATACCTCGTTTGCAAACCTTGTATTTGCGGATGATGAGAATTATTATACTCCCTCATCGCCACTTTTAAAAGGAACAAAGCGGTCTCTCTATCTTAAAACCGGCCGGATTAAAGAGGCTGAGATAAGAGTTCGCGATTTAACCAGGTTCAGGAGTTTTTTTATCGTGAATGCAATGCTCGATATTGGTGATACATCTGTCTTTTCTTGCGACAAATTGCTACTTTCGCATAATTTCCCTAAGCTATGATTAAGAAAATAGTTGTTATTGTTTTTTTGTCTTTAGGTTTTAATACTCTGGCATTTAGTCAGTGCACTATCAAGCATAGTCCTTTCAAAGCCGGAGAAGTATTGAACTATCAGGCTTTTTATAACTGGGGGTTTATCTGGATTCACGCAGGCGATGTCCAGTTTAAGGTAATGGATAAGTTTTATAAGCAACAGCCTGTTTACCTGTTTGAAGCTACAGGTAACTCTTTGAAGAACTACGATTGGCTTTATAAAGTACGCGACAAATTTCAAACCTTTGTCGATAAGGAAACCCTCCTGCCTCACTATTATGAGCGGAATACCTACGAAGGTGGTTATAAGGCTTATGAGCAATATTTCTTTAACTACCCATTAAAGAAAATATATGCTACCATGGAGAATAACGATGTGCCTTTTACCCGCGATACCCTTCATCTCTCAACATGCACTTTTGATGTTATGTCGGCCATTTATTTCTGCAGAAGCATGGATTTTGCAAACTTTAAAATAAATGAGCGGGTACCTGTTTCAACCATCATCGACAATAAAATTTATAATTTATACTTCCGTTACCTGGGTAAAGAGATTATAGAGAATAAGGATAAAAAGAAGTACCGCTGTTTTAAATTTTCAGCTCTGATGGTGGAAGGAACTATATTTAAAGGTGGCGAAGATATCGTTGTTTGGGTTACCGACGACGACAACAGAATCCCCATTCTGGTTGAGGCAAAAATACTTATTGGTTCCGTTAAGGCTTACTTTTTAGATGCTTCCGGGCTTAAATATCCTTTATCGGCCAAACTTAATTAATGTGAACAGTTAATTACGGCTTTTAGTCAGGGAGTCACGCAACTTTCTTTAAGGTGTTTAAATTAAATTTGCCCTCTATAATAATACCCTATTGGCAGAAATAAAAAAAGTATAGTCTTTATATAAAAATTATTTTATAAATTTAAGAGCTTCTGAAATAAAGTTAAATAGACTAACTATGACATACATCAAAAATAAAAAAGGTACAATTGCCATTCTTACAGGAGGAGGCGATGTGCCCGGTTTGAATCCAGCCATCAGGGCTATCACTTTAAGAGCGCTGCAGGAAGGTTATCAGGTTTTAGGATTACGCCGTGGTTGGGCTGGTTTACTTGAACTTATTCCTGATAAAGAGGCCGATAATTCAGATAAATATCTGGTTCTTACCGAAGAAATTGTGAATCGTGCCGGACGAACCGGTGGTACATTCCTGCATACCAGTCGTACAAATCCCGGCAGGATACCACTTGAATCTGTTCCCGAACATCTGAAGGATAAGTTTAACCAGCCAGAAAATGACCTTACCTCCGTTATCGTTAAAAATCTTGATTTTCTGGGCGTCGATTTTCTTATTCCAATTGGTGGCGACGATACTCTTAGTTACTCTGTAAGGCTTTACGAAGAAGGTGTAAAGGTGATCGCCATTCCCAAAACTATGGATAACGATGTGCCGGGTACCGATTATTGTATTGGTTTCAGTACGTGTATTACCCGTACCATCAATATGACGAATACCCTCCGTACCTCAGCGGGTTCTCACGAACGAATTCTTGTAGTTGAAATTTTTGGGCGTTATGCCGGTTTTACCGCAATGCTTCCCACAATGGCCGGAGCTGCTAACCGTTGTGTTATCCCCGAATACAAATTTAATATTGAAAAACTTACCGAATTGCTTGTGGAAGACCGTTACAGAACAGCTAGCCGGTATTCGGTGGTGCTTGTTTCCGAAGGCGCAACTTTTGAAGGAATGAATGAAATGATGTACCAGGACCGTGAAAAGGATATGTTTGGACATATAAAGCTGGGCGGAATTGGTAATACAGTTGCTGAGAAGGTAAAAATGCTTTCGCCCAAATATAACAATGGCAAACCTCTGAATACAATAAGCCAGCAATTAGGTTATCTGGTTAGGGGAGGGGATCCTGATGCAATAGATTCAATTGTTCCAATGGCCTATGGCAACCTCGCTCTTGATTTAATTATGAAAGGAATTCACGGACGGTTGGTTGTTCTCCGCAACGGACGTTATGATAATGCACCTATCGATGTTGTGGTTAGCCAGCGCAAAGTTGTTGATATTCGTAAACATTACAATACCGAGAGGTTGCGCCCTCACTACAAAAGCTTTGAGTTTCAGCCATTGTTTATTATGACCGGAGGATCATTCTGATTTTATTTTTCAGGTAGGGAAACGAGCTCGCAGGGCCTCAGTTTCATAATGTAAGTTCCGGTAAGAGCTTTATCCCTTTTGAATTGCTGAGCTGAGTCGCGCGAATTAAAAGATCCTATGGTAACAAAATATGCGCTGTCGCGCAATATAATATAGGTGTTCTGGAAATGGTTCAGCTGTTCAAACATACGTTTGGCATTATTCTTTTCCTTGAAAACTCCGGCACAAATAGTCCATGGTTTTAAAGTTATTGAATTCGGCCCGGACTGTTGTGTAATTGCTGCTGAGTCTTCGGATGTTATTGTTGAGTCGGCCACCACAGCCGGTTTCATTTCTTCATCTTTTTTTACCTGAAACTGCTGTTCTTTGTAAACCGTTAGCGTGTCAACATCATCAATAGTCAAAGGGAAATCTGAGACGAACTTACAGGAGTTGATTAAGAATATAAAGCAAAGGCTAGAAATTAAACGATAGCGCCGCGCCATGAGATTAATTCCTAAAGTATGCATATTTGTTGAGAGATGAAGCAAAATATCTTGTATAAACTTGCAGGTGGTTCTTTTAACAAAATTCAAAGAATTGTGTTTATGTGATGTTAAATTGTAAAAAAGCATAGTTATATACGTTTTCAAAGGTTTAAGGTTTAAATAAAATTCATAATGATTAGTCTTAACACTTCCTATTTGGGTTTGGATTTGAAGAACCCGTTAATTGCGGCCAGTTCTGGTATGACTTCCAAGTTATCGAACCTCATTGAGCTGGAGAAAAATGGAGTATCTGCTGTTGTTCTGAAATCGTTATTTGAAGAGGAAATTGTTGCTGAAATGGGGAGCCGGATGCAGCAAATGAATATGCAGGGTTTTATTTATCCTGAAACTGTTGAATTTTATGAAAAAGCTGAAGAAGGTAATGAGGAATCGACTTTGAAATACCTCGATTTCATTCGGGAAGCAAAGCAGCATTTGAATATTCCTGTAATTGCAAGCGTAAATTGTGTTACAGCAGGCCAATGGACCTACTTTCCGCGCGAAATTCAGAATGCAGGTGCCGACGCCCTGGAACTGAATCTGTTTATCCTTCCTACCGATTTAAAGCGTACCGCTGATGAGAATGAAAAGGTATATTTTTCTATTATAGAGGAAGTTAAAAAGCAGGTCTCCATACCAGTATCAGTGAAAACAAGTTTTTATTTTTCAAATCTGCTCCAAACACTTACTCATCTTTCCGAAACAGGAATCAAAGGTTTGGTGTTGTTTAACCGGTTCTATTCTCCGGATATTGATATTGAAAATTTGCAGGTCACAAGTGGAAATATTTTGAGTCATCCGGAAGATCTCTCGCTTACATTGAGGTGGATAGCCCTGATGTCGGGCAGGGTATCGTGCGACTTAGCTGCAACAACCGGTATTCATGAAGGTAAGGATATTATTAAGGTCCTTTTAGCAGGAGCCGATGCGGCTCAGGTTGCTTCGGTCTTCTATGAAAAGGGTTTTGTGCATGCCTCAAAAATGCTAAAAGACCTTGAGGATTGGATGAAAGCAAAGTCCTTTAACAGTATCAGCGATTTCAGAGGATTGCTTAATCAGGCGAATGTTAGTAATCCTGCAGCTTACGAGAGGGTTCAGTTTATGAAATACTTCAGAGGCTATAAGCATACCGGAGTTTTCTAGATATACTTTAAAGCCCATAGTCCATCTGGTTCAGCTATGGACTATGAGCAATTAACTATCGACTCTTTTCTAAAGCGTATTTAACGCCTTAATATTATTGTATTCAAATTCAAAATCGATCTCGAAACAATCTACAAAATTCTTTTTCATGGCACGTTTAAGGGTTGCCGGATCTTCGCAATAGAATATAAAAGCTCCGCCACCTCCTGCACCACAAATTTTACCGCCATAAGCGCCGTTCTCTTTGGCAAAATTATACATCTGATCCAGATATTCGTTTGAGGTTGCCTCTGCCAATTGTTTCTGAGCCATAAAGTTGGCTTCCATAATTCTGGAACATGCAACAAAATCTCCGGTCACGAATGTTTCATGAAATTGCTTTCCATATAAAGCAATTTTCTTCAAGGCTTCTTTACCCTGAGGGGTTTTGTAATTCTGATAAACCTGTTCCACTGCAAGCTGTGCATTTCTGGAAACACCGGTATGCAGGAGTAAAAGGTTATGACGAAATTTTTCGAGTAATTCTTTTGATAGTTCGTCGTTCAAGGGCTTTGCATAATCTGCCCCAAACTCAAAACAGTTAAATCCTCCGTAAACTATTGAATACTGATCCTGGCGTCCAATAGCCCAGTTGAGTTCCTTGTTTTCGAGGTTAAAAAGGTCTTCAGCTATGGTGGGTAAAGTTTTTGAATCGGAGTTGTAATTTTTTGCACTCAGCATTTCAAGCAACTTTGCTGCAGTAGAGGTACTTAAGCCACTTCCACGGGGATATCCCGAGAAATTAAATTTGCCGGCTTTATATTCAATAAGTGGTTTAATAGCAACATTCGACACAAAACCTTTTTCACCTTCCATAATGTAGGGAACATCGGACCAGCCGCCTGCAAAGTCGATGCGAAGCGGGGCTTTAAACGAGAAGTTTATCTTATCAATAATCCGTGTGGTCGAAGTTGGTTCAAGTTCTTCGGGTACAATACGCTGCACAAAACTGATTTTTACCCCAAGTTTATCGCAGATAGCTTTCTTTGCTTCCACGCCCGAATCATCATCGTTCAATATAAATGTATCGGGCTTTAGCTCTTCAAGGATATTTTTGAAATCAATTTTGCCAGGTAACAGCTTTGAGTCGTTGAGTACAGCATAATCAACATCCTGCAGCGCCGCTATGAGATAAACACGGTTGTTTTCGGGATTAACGGGCCGGCCCGGTCCTTTCAGTTCGCTTATAACCACGTCCCGTCCTACACCCACAACCAGAATGTCGCCAAATTCCTTACACTGGTTGAAGAAAACAGCATGGCCCGACTGTAAAATGTCGTAGCATCCGGTACAGAAAACAATCTTTTTACCGGGGTTCATTTTTCGAACCTGAGAAAGGTTTTTTACATCGAGTACTTTCGACTTAATTTGTTCAAACATCTTATGTTTTATTAATAATAGCTTTGCATTTATCTGCTTTTGCAATTTTATCAAAAAAATCGGTTAATTCCTGATATTTTTCCGCAGGATATCTGCTTTTATTTATTGTAATTCTTCGAATGTACACTAACATGTTCTTTTCCATGGAAACCGTTGATTTGTATTCACCAAAAATACTTTTAATTTCCTGGTTTTGTGGTATAGTTTCCGGCTTTGTGTTTTCCGGAAGATTAAATTTAATGGTATCCACATCGGTAAAAGCTGTTGTGATTACTATCTCGTTTTTACGCTGCTTTAACTCCTTTACACTGAAATCTGGCTTGTTCATCAGGTTTAACGGGATCACAAACATGCCAGGGTTGGTACCTGCGTACCTGTCGAGTTGAAGAGTTTGTTTTTCTTCAACAACCGGAATAATATCGCCCGGCGTGGAATATTTGTAGTCAATGAGCCGAAAGACGGGAATCTGATTCTTATGCTCAAACCATTTCTTCTGGTCGTTGGGCTCGTTATAAAGATTTGGTGCCACATATTCGTACTGAAGTCCACTGTAAGATGTTGAAACCTTCGCAACTGCATTTCCTGAAATATCAATATCCACAATAGCGGTGCGGCACTGCGTATTTATACTTGCCGGGTAGTCGGGTGTTTGAACAAGCCGGGCCGAATTGTCGCCAACAAGCAAGGCTTTTTTGTTGCAGGTTAACGACCCGAGATATCCGAAAGGAGCATGCTGGC
>JAJYAG010000010.1:15498-54130 GCA_021779665.1 Bacteroidota bacterium
ATTCGAGCCACAGGGTATCTCTGGTCAAAGGTACACATACAATTGCATGGTTGAATAAGTTAATGGGGAAGGCGGGATTGACAATGTTGCTCGAACCGTCGGCCCGTATTAAGGTGTAGTGCGATTTTATGCCGGCACTTTTTAAAAGAGAAACCATATAGTTGGAAAGTGCCTTGCAGTCGCCGTATCCCAGCTGGTCAACATCAAGGGCTGTCATAGGCTGATATCCTCCAAGACCTAGTTGCACGCCCACATACCTGGTTCTATTCTGTAAATATTTATATATTCTTTTAACCATTTCAGTTGTGTCAGTTATTCCGGTAATTAACTCCTTCACTGCCGACACGGTGGATGGGGGGAGTACATCGCGGCCTTTGTTGAGGCTGGCAATCCAGATTCCAAAATTGTCCCAGCTGTTAAGTTTCCCCGTAGTTTTATGAAACTCAAACTCGTCGGGAGCTGTGTAAACCACAGGTGAAACTTCCAGAAAATAGGGACTGAATGGTTCGGGAGAATAGGCCTTTAGTGATGATACTGCCCATTTTGTCGATATGCGGTTGCCAGTGGTTGTAACTTCAGGTTCACCTATTTTGTTAACCGAATATCTGAAGGGTATTCCATTGTTGGAGATGATTTCAAAGCTGCTGTTTTCTATTGCAATTTCAGGATCATCCTGGGCAATCCAAACAGGGTATTTCAATAAGCCGTTATGGTTTATCTCGTATTCGTACTCCACCGTGAAAGGATAGCCATTAACTACAGGCTGGTAGGCCATTACTTTTAAATCGCTGTAAAAACTCGAACCATCATAGGCCGGATACTCTGAAAAATCCGATCGCTTTAACTTTTTAAGGACCTTACCATTGCTGTCAATAATAACTCCCGAAACCGAACTGATTTTACTGTATGGGTCAAATGGAATGGAAAATACAGCTTCATCGTCGCCTTTTTTGTTAAGGATGGTGGTTATAGTCTTAATTTTTTCTGTTGCCGAACCAATGTTTTTTATTTCAAAGGAGTGCGTTACAAGTCTTTTTACAGCCGAAGCATTTGCTTTTAGATCTTCGGGCATAGCAGGTAAACTGGTTTGGGCAAAACCGGAGCTTACTGATAGCAGGAAGGTAATTGCCAGTAAAATCTTTCTCATAGTTGTCAGATTTTTTTTAATACAATTTGTTCAGCTTCTTTTGTCACGATCTGGTTATATAGTTCCCGCAAAATTTCATACTCCTCAGCCAGGTATAATGATTTACCTATACTAAACTTACAGGAAAGTGTAATGAATCTGTTTGCTGAAGAAACTGAGTAGGTAAACCGGATGGAATTGTCGGGCGATTTCAATAAAACAGACTTAGGTAGCTCGGCTATAGTGTAACCTTCAGGTATTTCTAGTTTGAGAATACGAGAATTGTCGCGTAAATAACCAAAATCTACAGGGTAAGTCCGTTTTTCTGATTTGAAAGGATTTTCAGTTATTTGTTCTGTAAAAAGCGGGTTAAAGAATATTTTATCGGAAGTGACAACTACATTGTCGTTCATTTCAACATTCATCTTAATTTTTACCGATTTATAAATGCTGTCGAGATTTTCAATATTCGGAGAGCTGATTTTTATTTCCTTGTGGTCAGCCTGATAGTTCTCTATGTACTTTTCAAATCCCGCAACTTCTTCAATTTCTTCTCTTAAATCGTGTGCTGCATAACCTTTGTAGTCTTTTGATAAAATTCCGGTTACTTCGCCGGTTGCATTTATTTTAAGATCCATGAAGGTAGCTTTTGTTGAGGCCATTTGTGGCTTAAGACTAAACCAGCGACCTTTATAATATTTTGTTTCGAACATGCGGCCTTCTCCGTTTAAGCATCTGTAGGGGAGTGTGCCCAAAGGCAGAAAAGGATCGGTTGCATCCATAACGTAATTGCTGGTGTCGATTTTAACGTTGGCTACCACATAATTAAGTTTGTCAAGTGTAGGGTGGGCCGGATGTAACAAGCCATTGCTCCTGGTGCTCAAAACTACAGGATAAACATCCAGATCGAGTTCCTTAAGCAAAGCAATAAGCATAAGGTTGATTTCAGCAGTATTGCCTGTTTTTTCCTTAAATGCCTGCGACATCATTTTTGTAGTGAAAATATAGTTTTGCTCGTTCCATTTCATGTGTTTCTGAATGGCTTCATATGCACATTTCATGCGTTCGTAGGGTGGGAGGTTTCTGGCTTTTATTTGGTTAACAAGGTCTTTCATGTAACCTGTTAATTTAAGCTTTCCTCCAAAGTCTTCATCCTCCGAAAGGATTTTGTTAACATCTTCCCAGTCTTCTGTAAAGCTTTTGTATAATCCGGGGAAGGATACATTCTTTAGTTCAAACTCCATTTTCGAGACGAAGTTATACAGAGAACTGATATATGGTTCCTCCCTGACAGCGCTCACATTTTTGGCATACCAGTGATTAGGTCCTATTGTTCCTATGTTGTCGTATCCATAGATTGATTTGTTAAAACTAAAGTAAGGCGATTCGGGAATATACAACTCGCTCCAGACAACAGGTATTGGAAACTGGAAATTCCAGGTGCCGGGAAGACCGGGATAAGTGATCCTGAATTCGATAACAGATCCTACCTTTACATTTGGCATGGTGAATTTTACGTTAAACCTGCCTGTAGCATATTGCTCCGGGAAAATTTGCTCTTTTTCGAGTTTGGTTGATACAATCTGGTCGTTTACAAGATTATGCGTAAAACCCTTTACCATATAATTATTTTGCGAGATGAAAGAATTGTTAGCCCATTCAAACCCTTCTTTTTTAAGGATTTTAATTTTTGTGTGCCTTGTAAAGTTAAAGTTGTCCAGACTAAATTCTCCGTTGTCGTAAAGTACTACAGCTACAGCACCTGTATCCTTATCGTAAGCTGTCATTTTAAGTTCGTCTAATTCAGGTTTGCCAAATTTGACCTTGGGAGCTTGCTGCCCAATAAGGTGGTTTGATAGTAGCATTAAAATAAACGAAAGAATTAAAATTCTTCCTTGGTTAGTAGTCATTTTCATGGTGGTTCTATTAATTGGTTGATAAATTCTATTGGTTTTGGACCATAATTATAATAAAAGTTTTTAAGTTAGAATACGACAAGAGTCTGGAAATTATGTGATATAAAATACTGATCAGATAAAATCAGGGATGGAAGCAATAATTTATACTGATTTTAATCAAAAAAGGCCGGATCTCACGACCAGGCCTTTTAACTAACCAACAAATCCAAATTGATTATTACTTGAATTTAGATGATCAAATATAGAACTTTTTTTTTTCACTTAATAATTTTGTCAGTTATTACATTAAAATTTAATGATGAGACACTTTGCAGTTCTTTTAAGTTTTAATTCTAATTATGATTCTGTTACACAGTTAATTCTGATCCGATTGTAAGAATTACCCCAAATTGAGGTCAACTATTTAATGTATTTATTACATTTATGTCAAATTTTTTGGGTTTTGATAATAGGTTTTTTGTTTTGACGCTAACTGGAATATATCTTTAGTTGCTTTTTGAATTTGTATTTACATTTACATAGCTTTTTACCCTCAACCTTCTCAAATTAAATGGGATTTAACTCAGAAAATGATTTACTGCTTCAAATAAAGCAAGGGAGCATGGATGCTTTTGAAAGGTTATATTTTGATATGCAACCCCGGATGTTTGCTTTTTCCCGAAAGTTTATCGAAGATAGAGAAGTTGCGCGGGATATCATTCAGGAAATCTTTTTTGAATTTTGGGAAAACCGTTTGGTTACCGATATAAAAACCTCTGTAAATGCCTATCTTTTTAAAGTTCTTCATAATAAATGCCTCAACCATATTCGCGATAGTAAGGTCAGAGGACGATATGTCAGTTATGTTGACATAAAATTAAGGGAAGCTGAACTGCTCTTTTTTGACGAGGATCAGGAGAGTTATAAAAGTATTTTCCTCAAGGAAATTGAGGAAATTTTAAATGCAAGTATTGAAAATTTACCTGAGGGCTGCCGTGAAGTTTTTATTTTAAGCAGGAATCAGGGATTGTCCAATAAAGAAATTGCCGATCAATTGAATATTTCGGTTCGTACAGTTGAAAACCAGATTTACAGAGCGCTGAAAATTCTAAAGACCAATTTGAAGGATTACCTGTATTTCATTTCTCTTTTTGTTAAATTTTAACTGCTTAATTCTGATTTTCATCTCGTTCTGATTTTTTTTTGAAAAAAGGCATTTTTTTAATGAGTAGTTGACTTAATCAATGTGTCATACCATTATGGAACTAACTAGATGGGAGAATCATTGAATAATATTGAACTAATTACTTCGGTACTGCAGGGAGACGCTTCTGAACAGGAGAAACAGGAATTATATGCATGGATGCAGTTGAGCAAAGAAAATGAAGAAATCTTTTTTGGCTTAAAGGAATTATATGAGGCTGGTAAATGGGAAACATTTAAAAGTGAAGCTAATACGCCACAGCTTTGGAACCAGTTGAAAGAAAGAATAGAGAATACTCCTGAAATAGAGCTTGAAGCTGAGAATCCAAATCCATATTTACAGTTTTTAAAATATGCTGCCATTTTTTGCATTGGAATATTTTCTTTCTGGCTTGTAGGTAAGTTTAGTAAGAAAACCGATGAAAATTTAAAAGTCCAGGTAGTTACCGGTATAGGCGAGCGATCGCAGGTTCTACTGCCCGATGGAACCCGCGTTTGGGTGAACTCATGCAGCTCATTCACTTATTTCAGTAATTATGGTAAGGAAAACCGGAATGTTTTTCTTAAAGGTGAAGCATATTTTGAGGTTCACAAGGATAAATCTATGCCTTTTATTGTGCATTCATCCGGTTTTCACATCAGGGCGCTGGGTACATCTTTCAACGTTTCTGCCTACACCGATGATGATGAAGTTTCTGCGGTTTTGCTTGAAGGTAGTATTTGTTTTGAAAACAAGAGCTCGGGAGAGTCTAAAGGTATTTTACCCGGTCAGAAAATTGCCTATTCAAAGACTACGGCTTGTACCAGGGTGTTGAATGTTAATCCGGAGGTTTATTCGGCTTGGAGCAAGGGAGAAACTCAATTTGAACATTTAAAGCTCGAAGAAATTATAAAAAGATTGCAACGGACATATAATCTTACAATTATTCTGAAAAATGAAAAAATGAAGGAACTTTACTTTTCGGGAACTTTCAGAAACTATGAATCGTTTGAGCGCAT
Source organism: Bacteroidota bacterium (assembly GCA_021779665.1). Classification (GTDB taxonomy): domain Bacteria; phylum Bacteroidota; class Bacteroidia; order Bacteroidales; family JAAUTT01; genus JAAUTT01. The sequence goes on from JAJYAG010000010.1 coordinate 20,725, forward strand.
TCTAAAAGTTATATGTGTAAATACCAGTTTGAACTACAAAATAGTTAAGGATACAGTTTACTTAAAATAGAAATTACTAATACTAACTTAAAAATATAATGCCTATGAAATAACAAAAGGTTTAAAAACTGAAAGAGCGGAAAAAGGACCAGTTTTCCCGCTCAATATTCAGTAAAACATTAGCTTGTTTGCAATTAACTAACTTTTTATTTTACCAAACCTTGTAAAAGTATGAAAATTTTAAATTTATACGGGTGCTTTATTGCGCTAAAAATAAACAAAAAGCTACTGCACATTATGAAAATATCGATGCTACTAATGATCTCTTGCTCGATAACCTTATTTGCGGGCAATACCTACTCTCAAAACGCTTCAATTTCTCTTGATTTAAAAAACGCCAATATCCGGGATGTATTTAAAGCAATTGAGAAACAGTCGGACTACAGGTTTTTCTATAACGAAAAACAACTCGACCTCGACAAGAAGCTGGATGTTCAATCTTCAAACATCCGTCTTGCCGATGTTCTGAACAATATTTTTCAGAATAGTGATATCGCATATCAGGTTGTGGATAATTACATTGTAATTGTGTCAATGAAAGCTTACCAGAATGAGCTTTTGGAAAAACAGGCCCAGCAGAAAAAAATATCTGGTATAACCACTGATGCAACTACCGGTGAACCACTTCCGGGAGTTAACGTTTTGGTTGAAGGAACAACCATGGGCGTAATAACCGGCGATGATGGAAGATATTCCATTGATGTGCCGACAAACGCTACCACATTGGTTTTTTCCTATATAGGTTATGTAACTGAAAAAATAGCCATTGTTGGCCAAACAACTATTGATGTTAAAATGGTTCAGGATGTTCAAAGCCTGGAAGAAATTGTGGTTGTTGGTTATGGAACTCAAAAACGTACCAATGTTGTTGGAGCTGTTGCTTCTGTTAGTGGCGATAAGCTTCAGGGCATTCCTGCTGTTAACGTTTCAAATGCAATCTCTGGTCTGGTTCCCGGAGCAACAGTTGTACAGCAAACCGGCGAACCCGGACAAATGAGCCCCCGAATTTTGATTCGAGGCAGAAGTACCATTAATACTGATAACAGCCGTATGTCGAACCGGGCAGAAGTTGCTCCGCTTGTTATTATCGATGGTGTTCCGGGTCGTTCCATGGATGAAATTGACCCGAATGATGTTGAAAGCCTTTCGGTATTGAAAGATGCTTCAGCAGCCATTTATGGTGCGCAGGCCGCAAATGGTGTTATCCTTATTAAAACTAAAACAGGTAAAGAAGGTAAGCCACGGTTAAACTATCAGTTTTATCAGGGAACTATGACGCCCACTATGGTTCCAGAGGTTACCAATGCAGCAGAATATGCAACCATGCTTTCAGAATACCAGGTTGCCCAGGGTAAAGCCCGCAGATACAGCGACGCTGATATCGAACTCTTTAAAAACGGAAAAGATCCTTGGGAACATCCTAATACCGACTGGTACGGAGATTTAATCCGCAAATGGACTTCAACAAGCCGTCACAATATATCTTTGGATGGTGGGTCAAAAGGTATGAGGTACTATGTATCCATGGGTCATAAGGTTGATAATTCCTTTTACAAAGCCAACTCTACCAAGTACAAACAATATAACGTAAGGGCTAAACTCGATTTCCCGATTAACAAATGGTTAAAAACAGGTGTTGAACTTGCAGGATTCTTTAATAACAGGATTTATCCGTATAAGAGTGCCGATGCCATTGTTGGTCAGTCAACACGTCTGGTTCCGACTAACTGGTCGTATTGGCCCACCGGTGAACCCGGCCCCGATATTGAGTATGGTGATAACCCTGTTGAAACCTCCACGCTGAGTGCTGGAAAGAACGATCAGAAAACTTACAGGTTGTTAAGTTCGTTTAATGCAACCATAGATGTTCCTTTTATTAAAGGTCTCTCATTCAATGGTAGCTATAGTTACGACTTAACCAACTATTACAATAAAGCTTTTTATCAGCCCTGGACACTGTATTATCCAAACTGGAGCCAGGCAACCAGGGGAGCTGATGGTTATATAACAGCTATGCCTTTAACACCAACATTGAGAGGTCTTTCATCTCCCGAAAATAACGAAAGGTACGAAAGAACCTACAATCAGAACATGCTTGTTAATGCAAATTATACCAGAACTTTAGGAAATCATAATATTTCGTTGTTTGCCGGATTTGAGCAGTATACCAACGATTTCAACTCAATGTATGCTTATCGTAAGTACTACATTTCGCCAATTATCCAAACATTGGATGCTGGTAACTCAAAAGATCAGAATATTACAGGTTCACAATCGGTTTATGCCCGTAAATCTTACATAGGTCGTGCTACTTATGATTATGCAGGCAAATACCTGGCAGAAGTTGTATTCAGGGCCGATGGTTCTCTGAAGTTTCCTCCTTCGAAACGCTGGGGTTATTTTCCTGGTTTAATGTTAGGATGGAGAGCTTCCGAAGAAGATTTCTGGAAAAATAACATAAACTTTGTCAATTACTTTAAGCTTAGAGCTTCTTTTGGTATGATGGGTATGGACCCGACCGCTCCTTTCCAGTTCATGGATAAATATGGAATTTCAACAGGTATGACATTCGGAACAGGTGGCGCAATTGAAACAGCAGTTGGTCCTCCATCGGTTGCTAATCCTAACCTTACATGGGAAACTCAAAAGACTTATAACGTTGGTTTCGATTCCAAGTTTATGAATGATCTTTTCCATTTGAATGCTGAATTATTCTATAACAGAAGAGAAGATATTCAGACCCCCAGAGATGCTTCCGTTCCCAACTTCACTGGTTTAACTTTGCCTGCAGAAAATATTGGTATTGTGGATAATAAAGGTATTGAAATTGATGCAGGTTTCCACAAATCGCTCAACAAAGATCTTCGCATTGATGTAACCGTTAACTACAGTTACAACCATAACGAAATTGTTGAAATAGACGAACCGAAGAAAGCTCAGCCATGGCAGCAACTTACCGGTCATTCTTACGGTGCATGGTTAATGTACGATGCAATAGGTATCTTTAAGGATCAGGCTCAGGTTGATGCTACTCCTGCAAAAGTAACAGGTACCAAGCCAGGCGACGTAATTTTCCGCGACGTAAACAATGATGGTAAAATTGATGGCGATGACCGTATATTGTTCGACAGGGTTGACGCTCCGGAATCGTTCTATGGTGGTAGTATTAATGTTGCCTGGAAAGGATTTACGCTTTATATTCAGATCCAGGGGCAGGGAGAATTCCTGAAGAACAGTCAGTACGACAACCGTCGTGGTGAAGCTGGTAACTACTATAAATGGCAATACGACGGACGCTGGACACCGACAAATACCAATGCAAGTGTTGCAAGAGCTTACAACCGCGACGACCTTTACTGGTCGCCCGATGTTCGCATGAGCGATTACTGGCTCGAGAATACAGCCTACTGCCGTTTGAAGAATGTAATGCTTAATTATGCCATCCCAACCCGATTCTATTCGAAGATTGGTATTGCAAAAGCAAGTATTTACTTTTCGGGTAATAACCTGGCGTTGATTTACTCTGCAACTAAAAAGTGGGATCCGGAAACAAACAACCCTGGTGTTTATCCTGCCATGAAAACATTTGCAGTTGGAGCCAACTTAACATTCTAATTTATAATTAAGAGTATATGAAAAAAATATTATATAATATATCCGCACTCATATTGTTTATGTTTGCGATTTCGTGCCAGGAAGATGTGCTCGATAAAAAAGCCGTTGATAGCTTTAATACCGATCTCGTATTTTCGGATATTAATGTTGTAAGCTCATATCTTGGTAAATGCTACGACCGTATGGGAGGTAATACCGATGCCGGTATTCTGGGCGCCCGCGAGGATTTACTGGTATCGGGAACCGACCAGACTCTCTGCATTCACCGTCCCGCCAACTATGTTATGCTGAAGGGTACCATGAGTCCCGACCAGCTTGGTTTTTTTGCTAATAATGGATATGGCGGATATTTGCGTTGGAATAACCTTTATGCAAACATTCAGGATGTTAACAGAATTTTGGCAAATATTGATGCTGTCAAAATAACTGCAGCCCAGGAGGCATTAAAAACCCGTATTAAAGGGGAAGCTTATTTCATCAGAGCATTCGATTATGCCTCTTTGCTGATGGTCTATGGTGGAGCTGTTTTAACTGATAAGCCTTATAAATTGGGCGAAGATTACTCCACAATAAAAAGATCGACCATAAAGGAAACCCTCGACTTTATATTGAAGGACATCCAAAGTGCTATTGATAATTTACCTGCCACCGTAGAACAGGGACGTGCTTCGCGTGCTGCTGCCGGAGCTCTGAAATCAAGAATTCTGCTTTTCTGTGCAAGTACGTTAACCAATGGAGGATGGACAGAACAGGCATCCAATACTCTTATTTCTTTCCCTGCCGGCAGTCAGACCGGTCTGTTGCAACAGGCCCGCGATGCCGCTAAGGATGTGATGGATGGTAAATATGGTACTTTCTCTTTGGTTGGATCCACCTCCGATCCTGCTGCTGACTTGTCGGCTGCCGATATACAGAAATATTCCGATAATTATTTCAATATTTTCAATCAAAAGGCTGCCTGGAACAGCGAAACCATTTGGGGTATTCAATTCCCGCTTACCGGTGGTAATGTAAACAATGCCAACCTGTGGTACGGTCCGAACGGATATCATAACTGGGGTAATAATAACCCGACCGAACAGGCTGTAAGAGCTTTTGAAATGGCAGATGGAACCAAATTCCAATGGGATAAATACAATCCTGGTGAAATGGATATCAGAACTGCAACTGCAGCTGAATTGGCTGCTGATCCACAGAGGAATCCCTATAATGGTCGCGAACCTCGTTTTTATGCCTGTGTTTTGTACGATGGAGCTCCCTGGCAAGCACGTCCTTCGGATGCTGCCGGACTCGAGCCCGAAAATAAGGTGCAGACAGGTTATTATTACAAAAACGTTGGCGATGCTGAACCTTATAAAAAAGGTCTGGATACCCGCCAGGGTTTGATTGAAGCATGGAATGGGACCAAAGTGGGATATTACATTAAGAAATTACTGGATCCGGCTACAGCAGGTCAGTATTATCGTAATACTAATACATGGGTCGAATTCCGTTATGCTGAGATTCTTATGAACTATGCTGAAGCATGTATTGAACTTGGAGGAACTGATCTCCAGAAGGGTATTGATGCTTTAAATATGGTTCGTAACCGCGCCGGATTACCCGACAGGGTTACTGCCGACCAGGCTACTGCCCGCGACTATGTGCGTCACGAAAGAAATATAGAGTTCTTTGGCGAAGGCCATCGTTTCTACGATATCCGCCGCTGGATGATAGCTGAGCAGGTTATTACCAACGTATATGGAATGCGGGTTGAGCACTACGATAACGGCTATACCATCTGGAAACATAATAAGGCTGACAAAGCTGACGACCGCTCATTTACCGATAAAAAATTCTATTGGGTACCAATTGCACGCGATGAAATGAATAAGGCGCCACAATTACAACAGAATCCAGGGTATAATTAATATTTAGAACTATCTCTTTTCAGGGCCGGCTCAGAAGGGCCGGCCTTTTTCATGTTTTAACCGGTAAATTGATGTCTATGAGTCGATTCAGCTTATATATGATGATGTTTTTCCAATACTTTATGTATGCAGTGTGGTGGGTGCCTTTAGCTGCTTACCTGACAAATATTGAAGTGACATCAGTTCAAAAATCACTTATTCTCAGTTCTATGGCTATCGGATGCCTGGCTTCTCCTTTTTTTGGGATGATAGCCGACAGGTATATCGCAGGTCAGAAATTACTTTTTTTATTAAATATTCTCAATAGTGCTTTCCTCTTTATGGCAGCACAAACCTGTCATCCAACCATATTGTTTGTGCTTCTGATGTTTACTATGCTTTTTTACATGCCTACTTGGGGACTCACAAGCGCTATTGCAATGACCCATTCTCCATCTGAAGAATTTCCACGGATCAGGGTTTTCGGTTCTGTTGGCTGGGTAGCTTCCGGTTTATTTAGCGTTGTGGTGGTGAATGTATTCAAACTTGATTTTGACGGAACAAGTCTTCCGTTTTATTTTGGCGCTGCCACCGGGATTGTGGCGGCAATATTTAATTTGTTCCTGCCCAATACCCCTCCTGCCGGAAAAGGTAAGAAGGTATCCTTTATCGATGTGTTTGGATTTGGAACGCTGAAACTTATGAAGGACTGGAATTTTGCCATATTTATTATTCTGTCGTTTTTGTCCATGATACCTTTTGCAATGTATTTTTCCTATTTTTCTGAGTTTCTTCTCAATCAGAAAATTAAATATATAACCGTTACAATGAACTGGGGCGTTCTGGCCGAAATGGGATTTTTATTGATGATTCCTGTTGCAATAAAGAAATTTGGGATAAGGAAAGTTATGATAATTGGTTTGATTGCGCTGGTTGTTAGATATTTATCTTTTTATGCAGGTGGTATTGCCGATCAGCAATGGCCATATTATATCGGAATTTTAGTTCACGGGTTAATCTTTGGATGTTTTTATGTTGGAGGTCAGATTTACATTGATAAAAAGGCTCCTGATGATCTGAAATCGCAAGCCCAGGGTTTTATATTTCTTGTAACATTTGGTATAGGGCTTTTAACCGGAAATATTATCAGCGGAACCGTGATCCATTATTTTAGTAACATTGGTGGGGTTTCTCATGCTTACAATTGGAATGCAATATGGATGATCACCACAGCCTTATCAATTTTAGTCCTGTTAGCGTTTGTTGCATTTTTCAGAAATGAGGTTGTGAAAAATAATGAAAACTGAAATTAAATCGTTGGATTGGTCTTTAATTAGATAGTACCTGGTATTGCTTAACATTCACTGACAAATCGAAATATTCCCAACACTTTGAAGCGAAAAGCTTATCTTAGCAACATAAGTTTTTCGCTTTTATTTGTTGTTTATGAAAAAGATACTGACTCTTGCCTGTTTTTCACTCCTCTGCTTATTAACCTATTCTCAGGATTGGACGCTTGGTCCGTTTGTTAAAACAAAAGAAAATCCAATAGCAAAGGCTGATTCAACTTTAACATTTTTCTGTCCTGTTAAAAAGGAAGTTGTAAAGTGGCAGCGTGCCGATGTGTTTAATCCGGCAGCGATTGTAAAAGATGGTAAAGTATACCTTTTTACGCGTTGCGAAGATAACCCCAAAGCCATTCTGGGTGGCAGAACTTCCCGAATTGGGCTCTCAACAAGTACCGATGGCATTCACTTTATGAAGCATCCTGAACCCGTTTTGTTTCCAACCGATGATAAGTTTAAAGAACTGGACTACCCAGGCGGTTGTGAAGATCCCCGGATTGTCGAAACCGAAGATGGTTTGTATGTAATAGCTTATACCAGCTGGAATACCAAAATAGCGCGTCTTTCCATTGCTTTCTCCAAAGATCTCTACCACTGGGAAAAGAAGGGTGCCGCTTTCGCGAAAGCCTTCGACGGAAAGTTTATGAATATCTGGTCGAAATCGGGCTCGATTGTTACCAAAATGAAAAATAACAGGCCTGTAGTTGCCAAAATCAATGGTAAATACTGGATGTACTGGGGCGAACAGTTTGTTAACCTGGCCTGGTCCGAAAATCTTTACGACTGGTATCCATTACTTGACGAAAAGGGCGAACTTAAAAAAATAGTTGTTCCGCGTGCTGGTAAATTCGACAGCAACCTTACCGAATGCGGACCACCGGCATTGATTACCGATAAGGGAATATTGCTTATTTATAAAGGTAAAAATGCCACCAACGAGAAAGCCGATCCTACTTTACCCAAGGGAACCTATTCCGTTGGGCAGGTGCTTTTCAGTCTTGATAATCCCGAAAAGGTTATTGCCCGGACGGATACATGCGTTCTGAAACCTTCTCTGCCTCATGAAATCACCGGCCAATATACCGCTGGCACTACATTCTCAGAAGGATTGGTATTCTTTAAAAACAAATGGTTTCTCTACTACGGTACTGCCGATTCTTTTGTAGGCCTTGCTGTTAAAGAATAATTTACTTCCATCTTGCTTATAGATAGGAGTAAAATGTAAATTTAAAAGCGTTAATGTAACACTTCTTCGGAAATTACTTTCAAGAGTATAGTTAAACATGTATATTTAAATCCTGAATAAATCAGGAGTCAATTGATGGATTATTCTGATAGTGAGATTTATGCCGGAGTTCGTAATGGGGATCTAGCAGCTTTTGAGCAGCTTTATAAGCAATATTATACCTTTTTCCGGCTAGTAGCATTTCATATCACCCATAATAACGACGATGCTGAAGAAGTTGTTTCGGAGGTGTTTGTTAAGCTCTGGAACCAAAGAAACGAAATTGAGATTGCAACTTCTGTTAAAGCTTATATTACCAGAAGTGTACAAAATGCAGCAATCAATTTTGTAAAGAAGCAGACTGCAGCAAAAAAAGTGACCAACAGCATTGACGAATCCGATTACTGTTTACTGGCCTGGGATAGTGATTATCCGCTCGGACAGCTTTATGAAAAGGATGTGATTGAAATTCTGAAAAAAAACATCCGATTACTGCCCGAGGGCTGCCGCAAAGTTTACCTGATGAGCCGAACCCGGGAATTTACCTACAACGACATTGCCGAAAAACTTGGAATATCCGTAAACACTGTAAAAATGCAGATGAAAATTGCCCTTTCCCGTCTGAGGGAAGCTCTGGTTGATTATATCTCGATCTTTCTTATATACATTGGTTTATCCTAAAATTTATTTTTTTTTCATTTTCGATACACCCTCCCGTCTTTTCTTTTTGTCGTATAAATAGAATACTTACAATTATGCAAACCCACGAGAATTTTAACTTTTACGATTCGCTGATTATCAAACATCTGAAAGAGGAACTCGCTCCAACAGAGAAAGCAGAGCTCATTCAGTGGGTGAACAGCGATAAATCGCACAAGCGTTATTTCGATGAGTTTTGTGAAATCTGGATTGCCTCACTTGCTGTTGCCGAGGATAATGAAGAAGTCAGCATGGCCGCCTTTCATAAGTTCAGGAAAGAAATTGGCGTAAGCGACAGATTTTCTTATCCCTATAAAATAACTTTGAATGTACTTAAGAAATATGCTGCTGTTTTTATAATCGCCTGCGCGTTGAGTGGCTTTCTCTTTTACAATATTGGCAAAAACCAGCTTACTCCAGGTCTTATGGCTAAAAATGAGCTCGTAGTTCCTTTTGGCTCGAAGGCAGAATTCACACTGGCTGATGGAACCAAAGTAACCCTGAATGCTGGCAGCAAGCTGAAATATTCGGGTTCGTATGGAATAACCGACAGAACGCTGCAACTCGAAGGTGAAGCATATTTCAAAGTTGCAAAAAACCGGCAGCTTCCTTTCATTGTTAAAACATCACATGTCGATGTCAGAGCCCTTGGTACTGAATTTAATGTAAAGGCATATCCCGGCGAAGAAACAATTGAAACTACCCTTGTGGAAGGGTCAGTTGATATTGACCGGAATAACACAAAGACCCCTGCAGGGTTAACTGTTTTAAAACCTAACCAAAAATTCACATACTATATAAATAAGCCTGCAATTAAAGAGGCTGAAGTAAAAAAAGAAGTACTCAAAGCTGCTGAAAAGCATCTAGCTTTAAAGCACGATACAGCTATCGTTACCAGGTTGAACGATGTCGCACCCGTTATTTCCTGGAAAGAGAATAAGTGGATTATCGAAAACCAGAATCTGCAGCAACTGGCCATCGAAATGGAGCGAAAATTCGATGTTAAAATTAATTTTAATTCAGAACGTCTTAAAAATTTCCGCTTCTCAGGAACTTTGCTAAACGAACCTATTGAGCAGGTGCTTATGGTAATGGGGGTTTCGGCACCAATCACCTATAAAATTAAGGGCAAGGAAGTTTTTCTGATAGAGGGCGAAGATTTCGATAAAATGTACAAGGATTTATATCAATAATAGTAACGAAACTAATATACTAACAACTTAAAAATAAAAGCCTATGAAATTCTGACGTGTAAAAAAATAAAAGCGCAGGATGGACGAACACCCCGCGCAATTCTTATTCAATGCACCAATGTTGCTTTTACCAGAAGCACACTGGATTAATCATTTAATACATTACAAAACTATGAAAAAAACGAATACTAATGTTATTCCATTGTCTCGTTATGGAATAAAAAAACTACTAACAATCATGAAACTATCTTTTATAATAGTTTTTGCATGCGCTCTTCAGGTTAGTGCCACAGTTTATTCTCAAAGTTCAATTAATCTGAATGTAAGAGGTCAAAGTCTGAAAGAAGTTCTGAAAATGATCGAACAAAACAGCGATTTCAGATTTTTCTACAGCGACAATATGACGCTCATTAATGAGCCTGTATCTATAAAGGCTGAAGATAAGAATGTTGTGGAAGTGCTGGACGATTTATTCTCCAATTCCCAGTTAACTTATAAAATTTTTGATAATAATCTCATTGTTGTTGCTCCCAAGCGGAGCGCTCAGCAGCAAAAGGTTTCAGGAACCATTACCGATGCGGTTACCGGCGAACCTATTGTAGGGGCCAATATTATTGTTGAAGGAACAACCATAGGTGTTGTTTCCGATATCGACGGCCGCTTCTCTATAGATTTGCCTGGTCCGGAATCGGCAATTGTGGTATCTTTCCTTGGATACCTTTCGGAGAAAGTTATACCTGCCGGACAAACAAATCTTTCCATTAAGTTATCGCCTGACATCACAAACCTCGAAGAAGTTGTTGTAATTGGTTACGGTACTGCAAAGAAGAGCGATGTTACAGGAGCATTAACCCGAGTAACCGAAAAAACTATCAAAGAAAAACCTGTACAGAACGCCATCCAGGCCATGCAGGGAAAAGCTGCAGGTGTGGATATTGGCACAAACGTTCGTCCCGGCGAAGTTGCTTCGGTTACCATCCGCGGAACACGCTCTATATCTGCTTCCAACTCTCCTCTGTATGTTGTCGACGGAATTATTCTCATGGGAAGTATCAACGACATCAACCCAAACGATATCAGCGGAATGGAAATTCTTAAAGATGCATCGGCAACTGCTATTTATGGTTCGCGCGGTGCAAACGGTGTTGTGTTAATCACTACTAAAAAGGGCAGCAAAGGTCAGCTCTCGGTAAATTATGATGCAACAACTTCTTTGGAAACCATTCATTCGTTAACCGATTGGGCAAGTGCAGGCGAAGCTATCGACCGCTTGCGTCTGGCCGAAATCAATGGTGGAACTTATAAATTGGGCTCAGCATCGCTGCTTTATCCCGATCCTCAGGCTGATATCAATAAATTTGGCAATTCTGACCCTACTACAATATCAGCAATTCGCAGAGCTTACCAGTGGAACGATCCCGAGGCTTTCACTTCTCCAATCATGCGCGATGCAACCGCTGAAGAAATTGCAAAAGGCTGGCCAGCTCAGGTTCCTGTTTACAATTCGGGTAATATTCCAACTACCGATTGGGCTGATCTTTTAACCCAAACCGGAGTAACTCAGAACCATCAGTTAGCTGTTTCGGCCGGTAACGAAACATCGCGTCTCTACACTTCTTTTGGCTATTACAACAATAATGGTACCCAGAAGAATCAGGATTACCGCAGGTTTACCATTAAAATAAACGGCGATATTAATCCAACCAAATGGTTAATGGTGGGAACATCCTTAAATGCTGCCTTCACAAACCAAAGATACGGAACAATCAACCGTTCGGGTAGTGCTACAGGTCCTCAGGATGCTTATGGTATGGCACTTAGCCAGTATCGTATGGCCAGACCTTACGACGAAAACGGCGAAATGATTTTGTATCCTGGAAATAACAAGGCGGCTCCCACATGGAACCCTATCATTGATATTGATAATACCGAAGACGATCGCAGGGCAATGAACTTCCAGGCTAACCTGTATTCGGAAGTGAAATTTACCTCATGGTTGAAGTACCGCATGAACTTTGGTTCCGGATTCCGCTATGGCCGTAACGGCGCATGGCAGGGTTCGCAGTCTACACTCAGAAGAACTGCTAATCCCCAAACATCGGCTGCCAGCTATGGTACTTCCGAGAACTTCCAGTACATGCTCGAAAACCTTTTGTACTTTGATAAAACGTTAGGTAATCATTCATTTGGAGCTACTCTCTTACAGTCGGTTCAGAGCTACCGTTCTGAAAGTTCTAGTATCAATTCTTCGAAAATTATTTATGACATTTCGAAGTGGTACAACGTTGCTGCCAACCTCAATGGTAATCCCGATTCGTATGGAACAGGATTTACTGAGAATTCGCTGATGTCGTACATGGTACGTTTAAATTACTCGTTGTTAAACCGCTATTTGTTTACCGCCACTGGTCGTTACGATGGAGCCTCGGTACTTGCACCGGGTAACAAGTGGGATTTCTTCCCGTCGTTTGCTGTAGCATGGAAAATGCAGGAAGAGTCGTTTATGAAGTCAATTTCATGGATCAACGAACTGAAACTCCGCGTAGGTTATGGTGTTGTAGGTAATTCAGCGGTGGGAGCTTATTCAACTTCCGGCCCTCTTTCGCAGTATAAATATGCTTTTGGCGATATTCCTGCCATAGGTTATAATCCTTATAACATGCCAAACCCTGAACTGCAGTGGGAAAAAACAGCCCAATCGAATGTGGGTATTGATTTCGCAGTGCTTTCGGGTCGTATCAACGGTACTGTTGAGGTTTATGAGTCGAACACTACCAATATTCTTATGGACCGCAGCATTCCGTCAATTGCCGGATACCCTTTTATTACCGGAAATATTGGTAAAATGCGGAACCGCGGACTTGAAATTACCTTAAATACAATCAATGTTAAAGGTAAAAACTTCCAGTGGAACACCGATTTTAACTGGAGTGCCAACCACGAAGAAATTGTTGAACTTGTTAACGGCAAGGAAGACATGAAAGGTAATAACTGGTTTATAGGACAGCCCTTGCAGGTTTTCCGTACTTACGAAGTTGATGGTTTATGGCAGAATAACGAGGCCGACCTTGCTGAAATTGCTTTATGGAAGGCCAATGGATATAACTTTGAACCGGGTCAGTACAAACCTGTTGAACAGGGAACTCCCAATTATAAGCTCGAAGATGACGATAAAGTAATCAGGGGTACTGTTCGCCCGAAATGGGTTGCCGGTATGACTAACAATTTCAATTACAGAAATTTTGATTTGTCATTTTTTGCTTATGCACGTATAGGCCAGAAATATTTCTCTTCGCTCATTCCTGGCGGATCAGGTGGAGGAAGCTATGTGGGATATGTACGTTCGGTAGATGCTTCAGATTTCTGGTCGCCCTCCAATGCAGGTGGCAAATATCCCCAGCCTACAACAAACCCCAAAGCTTCGAATGCCGATGTTAACAGGGCTATGTTTATCAACGACGGTTCTTTTGTGGCTATTCGTAATATTTCCTTGTCGTATACTGTTCCTTCCAAATTCCTTGAAAGATTCAAAGTGAAAAGAGTACAGGTATATACCCAGGTACTTAATCCTTTCCTCTTTGGTGGTGAAGTTGTAAAAGCAGGTATAAATCCTGACGATACAAATGGCTGGACCAGTGTAAACTCGGTTGGCGATCCTACTGGCGGTACCAATAATAACACAATGATTATCCGCAGTTATGTATTTGGTATCAGAGTAGGTTTATAAAAAACATTTTAAACATAAGGTTTATGAAAAAATATATCATACTTACAGCATTAATTTTTGCCACGGTAGCTTGTGAGGACTTTCTCGAAGAAAAGCCTGTAACAACGCTTAACCAGGATTTCTACAAAACAGCCGATGGCCTCGAGTCGTTGGTGAAAGGTTCTTATCAGATACTGCGCTTTAAACCTGATTACAACCAGGGTCACTATCTTTTTGGAACCTGCAGCGATGTTGAAGTTTTCAGCTGGTCGAATGCAGACCGCGTTGCTATGGGAACTTATGCCATCGACGCATGGGGACCTGCTGCCACCGGAACACGAATGACACCCAATGTTAACTCACTTATAGGTAGTACAAGTGGAGGTGTTTCCGAAGGTGTTTATCCGGAAGTTAGCCGATGCAATATTTTCCTCGAAAATTACGATAACCTCGACGCTGCCACACAAACCAAACTTGCAGCTCGTAAAGGCGAAATTCTGTTTCTCCGCTCATATTCATATTATATGATTACCAATGTTGTGGGCGCCGCTCCTTTAATTCTTAAGAGTTACAAAGGTCTTCCCGAGAACTTCAGTTATCCTAAGGAGTCACTGGAGAATATTTATAAACAGATAATTTCCGATTTAAGATTGGCTGTCACCATTCTTCCTGCAACAACAACCGATGTGGGTCGTGTTACCAAACCTGCAGCAGCACATCTGCTTTCCAAGTTATACCTTCACAGGGCTCAGGCTGCAAATTGGGATGGAGCAGAACCTCATCTCAAAATGTTATACAAGGGCAAAGTCGCTACCGACCTCGATTCCGCGAAGTTTTATGCGACCATGGTTATTGATCAGATGAAAGGTAATACCACCTATGGCGGATTAGAGCCCGATTTTTCAAACCTATGGAAAAATGCAACGGGTGATTACACCAGAGAAAAGAGCAAGGAGATTATTCTTGCAGCCCAATATGAACCAACACTGACTTATAATGGCCGGTATGGCAATACCCTTGTTCACCTTTACAATAGCAATCACACCTCATTAAGAGCATGTACGCCGCGTACCATGGATTATGGTCGGCCCTATGCAACTGCAGGTCCTTCGGATTGGGGTTTGGATATGTACACCGACCGAGCAAACGACTCCCGTTATTATAAGACTTTTTTAACTGATTATGTTGCCACCGATGCAAAAGAAGCAGGCGGTAAACCCTGGGATGCTGCAACTGCTTATTATTACAATAACAGGCTCAAACCTGCTTCGGATCCCAATGTCACTGTATCGACAGCAAGCAAAATCAAGTATCAGAAACGCTCCATTGTTTATATCGAAAACTCAAAGGATGAACCATTCGATTCTCTCTGGGTAGTTAGTCAGCCTTACATTATGATGGTTCGCTGGATGGTGGGCAGCCCCAATGGCGCTGGTTACTTTACAAAGACAGGAAGTACTATCACCGGCTTCAAACCTGGTGCCGATGTTAACCCTGCTAATCCAATTGTTACCGATATCACAGGTCGTAAACTGATGTACCGTATCAGTGGCGATAAGGGTGAACCTTTTGGTCTCGACCGTGGTAATGCTGTAGCTCAGTGGTATGTAAGCCCGAGAAAATGGCTGGATATAAACCGTGGAAAAGGAACTGATCCGAATGGCTCGGGTGCTATCGACTTCCCGATCTTCCGTCTTGCCGAAACTTATCTCATTCGTGCAGAAGTTAACGGTCGTTTGGGTTTATTTACCGAAGCCATTGCCGATCTTAATGTAGTTCGCAAACGTGCTGCTTTTCACTCGGGCGAAAAACGTTCGGATGTACTTGTAAACATGGAGCCGACAGTTTTGAATGGCAAGGTTACCATTCCTGCAGGCGAAAAAGTTGCCCCTTATGCGGTTACTACCGACTCGTATTCCAAAATTGCTGTTGATGGAACCGAATGGCAGGCAGGAACTACAAGGGCTAAACGCGAAAACTATCCTCCTACAGCTTTATCAGATATGGAGCGGTTTATTCATTTTATTTATAATGAAAAAGCCCGTGAATTCATCTTTGAGCTTATCAACTGGGAAGATTTGCATAACGCCGGAATTCTTTACGACCGCGTATACTACCGCGATAACATGGGCGCTCCAGCCTCATCTACCGGAACTGCTGATTTCCCCTTCCCTGCCGATGATATCTCTACCGGTACAATTGGTGCCAGAGGTATTGGTAAAGGACAATTTCAGAAATTCAATACATTTAAAGCATGGCCTCAGTCGTTCCTTGAGCTGTTGACCGACGAACAGGGTAGTCCTCTTTCAAGTGAGGCCAAAGCTGCATACCAGAACCCTGGATATTAGCCGTATATTTGATACTTAAAAGGATTTTTGTAAATTTCAGGAAGAGATATTATTTCTCTTCCTGATTTTACTTATGTTATATTCAATTTAATACGCTTGAGATGACTACTTTCAAAACGAAGCTCCTGACTTTTCTGCTTCTGCTCTTCATTCTGAATTCATTATCTGCAATTTCTTCTGTAAAAGATGTACTTTATCTTTCGGGGACTGATAATACCAATACCAAAACCTGGGATTTTTTCTGTACTTCGGGGCGTAACAGCGGCGTGTGGTCAAAGATTGAAGTTCCGTCGCACTGGGAACAGCAAGGGTTTGGCGAGTACGACTACGGACGGGATTACCGGACCTATGGCAAAAAATTCAAGTTTGCCGACGAAAAAGGATTGTATAATTATTCGTTTTCGGTTCCTGCTGCCTGGAAGGGGAAACGAATATTTATTGTTTTCGAAGGTTCGATGACCGATACCGAAGTGAAAATTAATGGTAAGCCTGCGGGAGATATTCATCAGGGCGCTTTTTATCAGTTTCGTTACGATATTACCGATAAGCTGAATTTCGGAAAAACCAATCTGCTCGAAGCCACGGTGAGCAAAATGTCGGCCGATGCCTCGGTAAACAATGCCGAGCGGTTAGCCGATTACTGGGTGTTTGGTGGAATTTTCCGGCCAGTATACCTCGAAGCTTTTCCACAGGAATATATTCGGAATATTGCTATTGATGCCAAGGCCGACGGTACTTTCGGAATGGATGTATTTCCACATGGTCTGAAAGGAAAACGCACTGTTTCTGCTGAAATTTATGATCAGCAAAACCGGAAAGTTGCTACATTTTCTTCTCCTGTAAACCCCGGAGACTCAATAATTACAATCAATACCAAAGTTAATTCCCCGAATTGCTGGACAGCTGAAACTCCTTCGCGCTATAGCGTAAAAGTATGGCTGAAGGAAGGCGAAAAGGAGCTCTTTTCAACATCGGAGAAATTTGGTTTCAGAACCGTTGAAGTGCGCCAGGGTGATGGAATCTACCTGAATGGTGTAAAAATTAAAATGAAAGGTGTGAACCGACATGCATTCTGGCCCGAAACGGGTCGTTGCCTCAATAATAAGATAAATCTGGAGGATGTGAAGCTTATCAAGTCAATGAACATGAATGCAATCCGCTGTTCTCATTATCCGCCCGACAAGGTTTTTCTCGATTACTGCGATTCGCTGGGGTTGTATGTGATTGACGAACTGGCTGGCTGGCAAAATGCATATGCCACTGCTCCTGGTGAAAAGCTTGTGAAAGAAATGGTGCTCCGAGATCTCAACCATCCTTCCATTATTTTCTGGGCCAATGGAAATGAAGGTGGCACCAACAAGGACCTCGACGATGATTTTCTCCGTTACGACAAATCCAAACGAACAGTAATACACCCGCATCACAGACCGGGCAATGATTTTAACGGCATCGACTGTAACCACTACGAAAATTATTACAGCTGTAAAAAAATATTTACCGAAGGGAAAATTTACATGCCAACTGAGTTTTTACACGCTCAGGACGACGGTGGTGCTGCCGCCGGACTGGCCGATTTCTGGGAGCTTTTCTGGAATACACCAAACTCGGGCGGTGGTTTTATATGGGCTTTGGTGGATGAAGGTATCGTTCGCACTGATCTCAATGGCTTTATCGATGCCAACCGGGTGAATGCTCCCGACGGAATTGTGGGTCCGCATCGCGAAAAAGAGGGAAGCTTTTATGCCATCCGCGAAATCTATGCTCCGGTGAAGGTTAAAATGACAAAGCTGTCCGAGAATTTTAACGGATATATACCGGTTGAAAACCGTTACCATTTCACCAATCTGAGCAATTGCAAGTTCGAATGGCAGCTGGTTAATTTCGGCAAAGTTGCCGATCGTCAGCCTTCACATGTTGTGGTGAAAAGTAGCGTTGTGCAGCATGTGGATGTCAAACCCTTGCAAAATGATTCCCTCAAACTTGATCTTCCGGCCGATTATAAAAAATATGATGCTCTTTACCTGAAAGCTTTTGACCCTTCTGGCGAAGAGATTTTCTGCTGGAGCTGGAAAATAAGTGGCAATGTAAAAGCCGTCAATCAGATTGTAAAACGCGATTTAAGACAGCAGGAAAAACAGGAACTCGAGAAGCTCAAAGCTGCCGGTATTCAGGAAGACAATATTCTGCCTATTGAGCAGCAGGCCGGCGATCTCTCCAAAGAAAAGGGCATGGCCGAATTGATTGACAACGACAGTCTTTACACCTTAAAGGCGTCCGGTATTGCTGTTTCTTTCAGCAAAAAAAATGGGACAATCAAAAGAGTGGCCAACGACATGGGTCTGCCTTTACCTTTCGGCAACGGCCCCGTTCTGGTAAGCGGTTCAGCTAAGCTCGACAGTGTTATTCCTCAAAAAAATGAAAAGAGTTATTCGCTGCGGATGGTCTATTCGGGCGATCTCAAATATATTACCTGGACCATGTACAGCAGCGGCTGGCTGGCCATGAATTACGAGTATAAAGTTGAAGGCCCGCAAATGTTTACGGGTGTTAGCTTCGATTTCCCCGAGTCGGATGTAATAGGCGCCAAATGGTTGGGAAAAGGTCCTGCTCATGTATGGAAGAACCGCATGCAGGGTGATGTGCTCGATGTTTACCAGAGGTTTTATAACAACCGTTTACCGGCCGATAATTCGTGGGGATTGCCTCAGTTTAAAGGGTATTATCCCGATATTTCGTGGATGGAATTTAACACCGTGGATGGCAAATTTACCGTGGTTGCGAAAGAGGAGAATTTGTTTGTAAGGCTTTTCAATTTCTACGGAATTTCCGGTCCAAAGAATTTCCCGGTTTTGCCTGTTGGCGATATTTCGTTCCTCGATGCCATTCCGCCTGTCGGAACCAAACTTGCTATGGGCATCAGCAATGATACCTGGAACTTAGGGCCTGCCGGCGAACTTAATAAAATGGATCAGCCCGTTAAACGCACCTTGTATTTTTATTTTGGATTGATAAACGAATAGGGCATGCTTCTGCGATTTCTGAAGATTTTATGTGTATTGTTTCTGTTGGTTTCTGTGTGCAATATTACAGATGCGCAACAGGCTAAGCTTTGGTATGGAAAAGAGCGGCAGTTACGCTATAAGCCCGATGGTTCCGACTTTGTAATCACCAATGGAAAGCTGCGGTTTAACAGGGGATTGTATGGGTCGAATACTGCTTTCAGGGTTGAAGCGGGCGATTTGCCTGAGTTTGCCATGTATCTTCCCGGAATGGGAGGCAACCTGAAGTTTGGACTGATAGATTCCAACGGATCGAAATGGCTGAATGACGCACAAAATATCACAGCCAGATACCGTCCTGGTTCTATGATTTATTCCATAACCGATCCTGTACTTGGTAAAGGCAGTCTTCAGATTACCGTTCTTGCACTTTACGATTTGGAAGGCATGATTGTAAAGTTCAATCCGGTTGATGTTCCTTCAAACGTACAGCTTTTCTGGGCCTTTGGTGGGGTTACGGGTAAAAAATTCTCCCGCGATGGCGACCTGGGCGCCGATCCGGAGTCGTCTTTCTACCTGAAGCCTGAGTATTGCAAGGATAATGAATTTACTATCTCCAAAAACTCCTTCAGGGTTTATTATGGAGTAGCCGACAAAGAAACCAATCAACGAAAATCTGTTGGCGGAATTTTCCCTCCCGAAGCAAAATTGAAAGTTTCGAATGCAAATCAACAAGCAACACCCTACGATCTTTATAATTCTACGGCAACTCAAAACCCTGTAATATGCGGTGTTTTGAACTTGTCGAAGCAGCCTTTCTGGATACACATAGGAGTGTCTTCCGGCAACGAAACACAGGAATATTCCCGATTACCGGAACAGTTCTCCATAGCTGAACTGCAGCGAAAAATGCTTGCCGAAAGGATAAAAATAAGTACCCCCGATCCTTTTATCAACACCGTAGGCGGGGCTTTGAGCGTTGCTGCCGATGCTGTATGGGAAGATCCATCGTTTCTGCACGGGGCTAATGCATGGCGTATGCGTTTAAACGGATGGCGCGGTGCCTATGCTGCCGATGCCCTTGCCTGGCACGATCGCGCCAAAATGCATTTTTCGGAATATGTCAAGGCACAGTATCTGGAACCTGCTTCCGGACCCAATGTTCCCGATCCGAAAACCAATCTTGCCCGTCAGGAGGAAAAAGCCGGCAACTCAATTTTTACAGAAGGCTACATTAGCCGTAATCCCGGAAAGATATCGCCCCCGCATCATTACGACATGAACCTTGTGTTTTTCGACCAGTTGCTGCGGCATGTTGACTGGACCGGCGATACAGCATTTCTGCGCGAAATGTGGCCGGCAGTAAAGCGTCACCTTGCATGGGAAAAGCGGTGCTTCGACGGTAACAACGATGGTTTGTACGATGCTTATTGCTGTATCTGGGCGAGCGATGCCCTGCAGTACAGCGGTGGCGGGGTTGCACACTCCTCGGCCTACAACTTCTTTGCAAATAAAAAGGCGGCTTTGCTTGCCGAAATTCTTGGTGAAGACCCCAAGCCTTATCACGATGAAGCTTTTCGGATCCTCCAGGCTATGGATAAGAACCTGTGGCTGGCCGATAAGGGCTGGTTTGCAGAGTACAAGGATTTACTGGGTTCGCAAAAAGTTCATCCTGCGGCAGCATTGTGGACCGTTTATCATACAATCGATTCAGAGGTAACTGATCCTTTTCAGTCGTACCAGATGCTGCGGTATGTGGATACGCAGATTCCTCACATTCCGGTTACAGCAACAGGTTTAAAGGGCGAATATTATATGCTTTCCACCACCAATTGGCAGCCTTACGCCTGGTCGATCAACAATGTGGCTTCGGGCGAAGTTTTTCATACTGCACTGGCCTATTGGCAGGCTGGCAGAAACGATGAAGCTTTCCGTATTCTCAAAAGCTCGTTGCTCGATTATTTATACATGGGGAGCAGTCCCGGAAATATCGGACAACTCTCGTTTTACGATCCTTTCCGGGGTGAATTGTACCGCGATTTTGCCGATGGCATTGGCATCTTAAGCCGTGCACTTACGGAAGGACTGTTCGGAATTCGTCCTGATAAAATGAACAATCGTTTGTTCGTTGTTCCGGGATTTCCGTCCGACTGGGACTCTGCATCGCTTTCAACTCCCGATATTGCTTTTAAGTTCCATAGGAATAAGTTTGTGGATAATTATTCCGTCAGAAGCGGGTATTTCAAAAATCAGAAACTGTTGCTAAGAGTCAAAGCCCGCCAGGTAAAGGTGAAGGCGGTAACATTGAATGGTAAACCTGCGAAGTGGTCGGTGCTTAAGAATGCTGTGGATGTTCCTTCAATTGAGATACAATGTGATCCTTCACAGCAATATGAGATAAAAATTGAATGGATGGGCGGAAATCCCGAAAAAGTTACCATTCCTTCATTTGTTGCTAAAGGCGAAAATGTCCGGTTGAAGTCGGAACAAGCAGAAATTGTTGAATTACTGGATCCGCAAAATATTCTTGAACGCCAAAGTTTATCCTCCAAAACTTTGAGTGCTTTCATTACTGGAGTTACTGGACACCGGACAGCCTTCTTAAAACTGCGTCAGGGGCAGATGGAATGGCTACAGCCGTTGGATGTTGAGGTACGTCCGGGAGTGGAGATCCTGCCGGTTCAACAAAATTCAAAAGAAGGCCTATCTTTTATGATCAGGAATAATTTGGCACATTCGATTGATGGAACTGTTAAGCTGAATGGTTTTTCAAAATCCATTCGAGTGGAAGCAAAATCGCAATCGGCGGAAATTAAAGTCACGTCCGAGTTTTTGGTTCCGGGAAGCAATAAAGTTTCGGTTATCGCAAACAACCAGGAATATTTCCAGAACCTGGTAAACTGGCAAATTAGTTCCCAAAAGCGGGATGCTTACGAGACCATCAGTTTATTATCCAGTTTTAACGATCGGGTAACAAACATCTTCAAAAATCAATACCTGTCGCCCCGCTCTCCATATCCGACACTTGCAATTCCTACGCAGGGAATTGGCGACTGGTGCTCCTTTAAGGAGACCGAAGATATTGACGATTCGGGATTACGGGCTAAAGCAGGTTCAGCCAATCGGATTACCATACCTCAGGGTATTCCCTTTGCAACGCCGGGCTCAGCAGGTACGAATAACATTGTATTTACCTCCCAATGGGATAATTACCCCAAGGAGGCTACGGTTAATCTCTCCGGAAAGGGGGCGCACATCTATCTTTTGATGGCAGGTTCCACACACCACATGCAGAGCCAGTTCGATCAGGGTGAAGTTCGTGTAAATTATACCGACGGAACTTCGGAAGTGCTTACTTTGCGCAATCCGGATAACTGGTGGCCTATTGAGCAGGATTATTACGAAGATGGTTTTGCTTTCAGGGCAGGAACACATCCCGTGCGCATTCACCTCAAAACAGGCGAAGCAACTACCGATAGTTATCCGGTTCTCAATAAAAACAAAACAAACAAAATTGAGGGTGGCGCTGCAACCGTGCTCGATTTGCCGCTCGATCCCTCAAAAGAATTAAATTCTTTAACCCTTAAAACTTTTGCCAACGATGTGGTAATTGGTTTAATGGCAATAACGGTAAGTCGTTTGTAGTCGTAAGTCGTAGGTCGTAAGTCGTAAGTAAGTAACACTTGGGAAATGAGTGTAAGGCATTGATGACAGACTTGTATTAAGCGCCGTAGGTGCGATATATTTGTAGCCCTGGGAGTAGCGAAGCGGAACCCAGGGAGTTGAATTTCAGCCGGTTTTTCGGCGGCGTGCAAATCGGTTGAGAAAAGTGGTTATCTCTACATCGCCGCAATAGATAAGATTAAACGAAAGAACTACAGGATTATACATTATATGATTAAAACAAAAATGAAACAAACTTTAATTTTATTCGCAGCTGCAGTTTTATTGCTGGCTTTCAAAGGCGATAAACCCCGGACGGCTCTTTACATTGTTGGTGATTCCACCGTGAAAAACGGTCGTGGCGATGGAGCTGGCGGACTGCGTGGATGGGGCGAGAAGCTGGTGTTTTATTTCGATTCCACAAAAATTAACGTTGAAAATCATGCGCTGGGAGGAACCAGCAGCCGTACTTTTCAGACGCGGGGATTATGGGACGCCGTTTTACAAAAGATCAAAAAAGGCGATTATGTGCTGATGCAGTTCGGGCATAACGATGGCGGGGCTTTGAACGACAGCAGCCGTGCCCGTGGAACTATCAGGGGTATTGTCGGGGACTCGGTCGAAATCGACAATATTCTCACCAAAAAACATGAAGTGGTTCACAGTTATGGCTGGTATATGCGGAAAATGGTGCGCGAAACCAAGGCCAAAGGCGGAATTCCGGTTATTGTAACCCCTATTCCCCGTAACGACTGGAAAGACGGCAAAATCATCCGTACCCCGGACAGCTATCCTGATTGGGCGAAGGAAATCGCCCGACAGGAAAACATCCAGTACATCGACATGAATAAAATATTGGCCGAAAAACTCGACACTTATGGCGAGGACCAGGTAATCGAGAAATATTTTTTCAAACGCGATCATACCCATCCCACCGAGGAGGGAGCAAAACTAATTGCCGCGTTAATGGCGCAGGAGATAAAAGCGCTGCCGCAGTGCAAGCTGAAACGGTATCTGGTAAAAAATCCCACGATTAAATAGTGATTATGAAAACGGTCAAAAACATTGCCTTAGTCTTTCTTTTCATGATTTGCACAGCACCCGGAGTGTTGGCGCAACGACAAATGGAATTCTTGTCGCGCGGGTTGGTGGCAGTGCAGGCTGGTCGCGACAGTGTTTTTCTGAGCTGGCGGTTGCTGAATTCCGATGCTGAAAATATTGCTTTTGATGTTTATCGCCAGACAGGAAATGGCAAGTCTGTAAAAATCAATAAAAAACCGCTTACGAAAGCTACATCGTTGATGGATGTTGCGCCGCTTGAAAACGGGAACTACACTTATCGTGTGAAACCGGTGAAAGGAGGAGAAGAGGATACATTTGTATTTGTGAAAAAGGCTGAAGGAAATCCCTGGTTCACCATCAACCTGCAAACTCCCGATAAATATTCTCCCGGCGACATTGCTCCCGGCGATCTTGATGGAGATGGCGATTATGAACTTGTGGTTCACATGAATGGCATGGGCCACGATAACAGTCACCGCGGCATGACCGACCCGCCCATTTTTCACGCCTATAAAATGGATGGAACGCTTTTGTGGAGCATCAACCTGGGTAGGAATATCAGAGAAGGAGCACATTATACACAATTTCTGGTGTACGATTTCGATGGCGATGGTCGTGCCGAGGTGGTGATGAAAACCGCCGACGGAACCCGTGATGGGAAAGGCATCGTTATTGGCGACTCCACAGCCGATCATCGGAATGTCGATGGTCACGTTGTGCGTGGTCCTGAGTTTTTGACGGTATTCGACGGGCTCACAGGAGCGGCTTTGTCAACAGGGAAATACTGGCCGCCGCGTCATCCGGTAAACGAAAATCCTACTCCTGAGGAAATGAAACAAATATGGGGCGACGGCAATGCAAACCGCTCCGAAAGATATCTGGCATGTGTGGCTTATCTGGATGGAAAGCGTCCTTCGATTGTGATGTGCCGCGGATATTACACAAGAGCTGCACTGGCAGCCTGGGACTGGCGCGATGGAAAACTCACCCAGCGCTGGCTGTTCGACAGCGACGACCCTGCAACCGACAACCGTGCCTACAGAGGTCAGGGTAACCACAACCTGAGCGTAGGCGATGTGGATGGCGATGGCTGTGATGAAATTATGTACGGAGCCGCTGCCATTGACAACGACGGCAAAGGCCTTTATTCAACAGGCCTCGGGCATGCCGATGCCATGCATCTTTCAGATCTGGATCCAAACCATCCCGGATTGGAAGTTTTCAATATACAGGAACGCTTTGGCGATGCAGGACTTAACTTCCGTGATGCCAAAACCGGCGAAATACTCTGGAAGGTGGCTTCAGTTAAAGCTGACGAGGAAGGTGGCGACAAAGGCGAAGGTCCCGGACGTGGCGTGGTGTTTAATGTCGATCCCCGGTATCCCGGTAACGAATGCTGGGTCTTTGGCGCTGCCCTCAAAGGGATGTGGAATGCTCAGGGCAAAAAGATCTCGGAAACGACTCCCAATACCTGCAATTTTGCTGTATGGTGGGATGGCGACCTGCTCCGCGAGCTGCTCGATAAAAACATGGTGATGAAATGGGACTGGGAAGCTCAAAAAACAGCTCCTCTCATGATTGCCGAAGGATGCACGAGCAACAACGGTACCAAATCAACTCCGGGATTAAGTGCCGATTTGTTTGGCGACTGGCGCGAAGAGGTGGTTTTTCGCACGATTGATAATAAAGCTTTGCGGATTTACACAACAACCATTCCTACGGAGTACCGGTTTGTTACCCTGATGCACGATCCTGTTTATCGCTTAAGTGTGGCCTGGCAGAACGTAGCCTATAATCAGCCACCTCATCCGGGTTTTTATATTGGCAAAGAAATGGCTAAATTGCCAAAACCTGAGCTGAAACTGGTGAAAGGGAGTGCTAAAAAGTAAATGTAACAGGCCCTCACCCTAAATCCCTCTCCCAAAAGAGAGGGACTTTGAGGAAGAGACAGAATTTTAGAATTAACGCATAAGCTCAAAAGTGGAACTCCCTTCTCCTGTCGGAGAAGGGCAGGGATGAGGGCATTTAATATTTTTTTGAATAACGACTAAACTATTATAAACATGAAAGGTAAACTGATTACATTTTTTATCCTGCTTGGGGGGCTTAACCTCCGGGCTCAGAAAGTAAACGACTCCAATTCGCCGCTTCATTTGATGAAGCCTGAATATGACACTCCTTACGGAAAGCCCGAAGTAAAAAGCATTACCGAAGTGCTCGACAGGGTATATAACTGCCTCAATCAGGTTACTCCAACAGTATTGTTAAATAAGGATACCCAGCAGGAGATAAGTGATTACTCCAAAATAGACGAGAAAACCATTTTCAAGCCGGGAGATTTCCGCCTGATCAGTTACGAATGGGGTGTTACCTATGCCGGGATGTTGCTTGCTTCGGAGTCTACAGGCGATCCAAAATATGCCGCTTATACAAAGAGCAGGTTGAAATTTCTGGCCGACATCCGTCCATGGTTTGTGAAGCTCGAAGAAAAAAAGCCCGATGCTAAACATGCTTTGCTAAGAACACTTCATCCGCATGCACTGGACGACTGCGGTGCTGTTTGTGCCGCTATGATCAAAACCCAGCGTGCGGGCTTCGATGGAGATCTTAACCCTTACATCAAAAGCTTTATCGATTATATCAGCACTAAGGAATTCCGTTTGCCCGACGGCACCCTTGCCCGGAACCGTCCTTTGCCCAACGCGATCTGGCTCGACGACCTTTTTATGAGTGTTCCTGCTCTGGCCCAGATGGGTAAACTTACAGGGGACAAAAAATACTTCGACGACGCAGTTAAGCAAGTGCTTCAGTTTTCGGAAAGGATGTTCAACTACCAGAAGGGTTTGTTTATGCATGGCTGGATCCAGGGTATGGACGAGCATCCTCAGTTTCACTGGGCACGTGCCAATGGCTGGGCGGTAATGACAATGGTAGAGCTGCTCGAGGTACTGCCCGAAAATCACCCCGATCGCTCAAAAGTGCTTGATATTCTGCGCAAGCATATTCGAGGGTTGGCGAATTATCAATCGGGAAAAGGCTTCTGGCATCAGCTGATTGATCAGAACGACTCCTACCTCGAAACTTCGGCAACTGCCATCTATACTTATTCGATCGCAAGGGCTATTAACCGTGGTTACGTGGATGCGGCTGTTTATGCTCCAATGGTTTGTCTGGCCTGGAATGCTGTTGCTACCCAGGTGAACGAAAAAGGCCAGGTGGAAGGGACCTGCGTGGGAACAGGTATGGGCTTCGATCCTGCTTTCTATAAGTACCGCCCGGTGAATGTATATGCTGCTCACGGCTACGGCCCGGTTCTTCTGGCTGGTGCCGAGATGATACAGCTTGTCAAAAACTTTAAAATTGATATCAACGATAGTGCTGTAATTCTGTACAAACAGTAAAAGTAGGGATATAGGGTTTAGGTATTAGGCTATAGAAATAAATATCCCTGGCATTTACTTTCAAATAGAAATAACTTAAAAATTAAAACAATTATGAATTTCAAAAAATTAAACCTCATACTATTAACCATATTTTTGGCTATATATTCCGTCAGCGCCCAGAATTTGCCTTCGAAAAAGGAAGTGCTGGATCAGATGGTTCTTACCAACGCATATTTCATGAATAAATGGCCCGATCCTGGAGTTTCCATCGTCACCAATAAAACCCGCCCAAGTAACATCTGGACAAGGGCGGTGTATTATGAAGGGCTGATGGAGCTTTATAAAATAAATAAGGATAAGGCTTATTACGATTATGCCGTTAGATGGGGCGACTCGCACAAGTGGGGCCTGAATGGCGGCGTACGAACCAGAAATGCCGATAACCATTGCTGCGGACAGACTTACATCGATCTTTACCTGATGGATAAAAAGCCCGAATACATTGCCGATATAAAAACCTCGGTCGACTCTATGCTGAAGACCTCGAAAATTGACGACTGGAACTGGATCGATGCTTTTCAGATGGCCATGCCGGTGTATGCACGTTTAGGGGCGTTGTACAACGATAATCGTTATTACAACCGCATGTTCGAGATGTATAACTATAGCAAAACCGTTCAGGGTGGAAAAGGCCTGTTTAACCCTGAAGATAACCTCTGGTGGCGCGATAAGGATTTTGTAGCTCCCTATAAAGAACCCAACGGACAGGATTGTTACTGGTCGCGCGGCAACGGATGGGTGGTAGCTGCCATGGTACGTGTGCTCGAAGTGATGCCTAAAAATGCACCTCATCGCAAGGAATACCAGAAAATGCTTGTGAAGATGCTTGAAGCACTTGTCCCCATCCAGCGTACCGATGGCTTCTGGAATGCAAGTCTGCACGACCCCAACAACTTTGGCGGTAAAGAAACCTCAGGAACTGCTCTTTTTGTTTATGGAATGGCCTGGGGAATTAATAATGGAATTATCAGCAGCAAAAAATATATGCCTGTTATTGAAAAAGCCTGGAATGCCATGGCCAAAGAAGCAGTGCATTCAAACGGATTTTTAGGATATGTACAGGGAACTGGTAAACAACCATCGGAGGGCCAACCGGTGACTTACGATCATGCTCCTGACTTTGAGGATTATGGATTGGGTTGCTTTCTGCTTGCAGGCAGTGAAGTATATAAACTGGCAAAATAGGAAGAGCAGTCCTCAGATCTCAGACGACAGTGATCAGACAGAAACTCTTAGGAACACCTCACCCCCAACCCCTCTCCTCAAAGAGAGGGGAGTAGTTAAGTGGCTGTATCAAGGTTGTTCTCTCTGATGAGGATTTAGGATGAATTAATTTTAAGACATCACTTGATACTCAATGGCAAACCGGAGCAGTCACCCTCTCTGGAGGAGAGGGCTGGGGTGAGGTTTTAATTGTCTTCCCTCTGTGGTTCCGTTTAACTTTTTTGCATCACCTTTCAAATATCAAAAAATGAATAAATATTTATCAATTCCGCTGTTACTGTTCTTTTGCTTTCAACTCAAAGCAACTGTCATTCCCGCCAGTCCATTTCAGGATCACATGGTTTTGCAGCAGGGGCGGTTAATACCTGTCTGGGGAAAAGCTAATCCCGGCGAACAGGTCTCTGTAACCATTGCCAAACAATCGCACAGTGTAACCACCGATAAAGACGGAAACTGGCGCATAAATCTGGATGCCATCACCGCAGGCGGTCCTTTCGAAATGATTATACAAGGCGAAAATACCATCACAATTAAAGATGTTTATGTTGGCGAAGTCTGGCTCTGCTCCGGACAGTCGAACATGGATATGACTGTTGCCCGCGAGGACAGATACTGGGCTGGTGTTTTCAACGAGAAAGAGGAGGTTGCCCAGGCCAAATATCCTCAGATCAGGGTTTTCGATACGGAATATACACCACGTGAAGAACCGCAGGCAACTGTAAACGGCAAATGGGAAGCGGTTTCACCCGAGACTGTTGGACATCTTTCTGCAACAGCGTATTTCTTTGCCCGTGAGCTTTACAATAAGTACAAAGTGCCTATTGGGCTTATCACAACAGCTTATGGAGCCAGCTGCGCCGAAGCCTGGATCAGTCAGCCTGCCCTTGAGGCAAATCCTGAGTTAACCTTTCTGATTGATAACTATATCAAAAAGAAAGCTGCTTATAATCCAACTCTCGAAGAACTTCAGAAACTTAGCGACGATATGGAGAAATGGAAGGTGGATGCCGCCAAAGCCAGGGCTGAAGGTAAAGATGAACTGCGGCAGCCCAAAAACAAAGATCCCCGTGTGGACCAACATAATCCTTCTGTTTGTTACAACGGTATGGTGGCTCCGTTGATCCCTTATGCAATTCGTGGAGCAATCTGGTACCAGGGCGAATCGAACGGTGCCATGGCTAAGATTTACGATAAAATCATGGAGACCCTCATTCTCGATTGGCGTACCCGCTGGGGACAGGGCGAATTTCCGTTTTTCTATGTACAGCTCGCCAATCATCAGCAGTTGATTACCGATCCTGTAAAAGATGACCCCATGGTTTTTGTCCGCGAAGGTCAGCTGAAAAATCTTTCGGTACCTAACACCGGCATGGCCGTTGCTATCGACAATGCTGATCCGACTGATCCGGGTAACATTCATCCTAAAAATAAACAGGAAATCGGGAAGCGGCTCTCGTTGATTGCCCGTGCCAGGGTTTATGGGGAAAACATCCCTTATTCCGGACCTATATACGATTACATGACCATTGACGGCAATAAGGTGAAAATTGCCTTTACCCATTTAAACGGAGGTTTGGTTGTCAAAGGCGACAAGCTCATTGGATTTGCCATTGCCGGTGCCGATAAACAATTTGTACATGCAGATGCTGTGATCGATGGCAATAATATCATTGTGAGCAGTCCCGAAGTTCCCAATCCTGTTGCAGTTCGCTACGGCTGGGCAAAGAACCCACAGGTGAGTCTTTATAACAAGGCTGGGTTACCGGCTTCTCCTTTCAGGACTGATGACTGGTAAGGTTTTTCTTTTTATATTGCATTTATATTTAACACCACTGATTATGAAAAAAGGATACTTCGTGCTCCTGCTTTGCATTTTATTTATTGAAGGAAACAATATTATAGCGCAATCGCCCAACCTCCTCTGGTACAATAAACCTGCGGATTATTTCGAAGAAACGCTTGTTCTGGGGAATGGAAAAACAGGAGCATCGGTATTTGGTGGCATTAACTCCGATAAAATTTATCTGAACGACGCAACGCTATGGTCAGGCGAACCTGTAAATCCCAATATGAATCCCGATGCATACAAAAATTTACCTGCTATTCGCGAAGCTTTAAAAAATGAGGATTACAAACTGGCTGATAAGCTGAATAAGAGTCTTCAGGGAAAATTTTCCGAATCGTATGCCCCGCTTGGAACCATGTTCCTTGAATTTAATCACAGCGGCACTCCTCAGAATTATTACCGGGAACTCGATATCAGCAAGGCTGTTTCAAAACTGAACTACGATGTGAATGGGGTGAAGTTCTCGCGCGAATATTTTATTTCGCATCCCGACAAAATAATGTTAATTAAACTGAATGCCAGTCAAAAAGGCCAGTTGAGCTTTAGTGTGAAGTTTAACAGTCAGCTGAAATATAAAACTGTACCATCCGGCGGATCGCTAAGCGTGAACGGTTACGCCCCAGTCCATGCTGAACCAAACTATCGCGGCGATATGCCCAACGCTGTTATTTTCGATCCTGAAAAAGGGACCCGGTTTTCAGCTCTTTTCAAAATAGTTAATACCGACGGAAAGATAACCACCACCGACAGCACCCTGGTACTTAAAGGCGGTACGGAAGCTGTTCTTCTGGTATCGATAGCCACCAGCTTCAATGGATTTGATAAAAACCCTGCCACACAGGGACTAAACAACCAAGCCTTAGCCAGCGAACAACTCGACAAGGCTTCCCTCAAAACCTATGCTCAGCTTAAAAAAGCTCATGAGACGGATTATTCATCCTTTTTCTCAAGGGTTAAACTCAACCTTGGTGAAACAACTGCTCCAAACCTCCCGACCAACGAACGTCTGAAGCGTTATGCCGAAGGTAAGGAAGATAAAAATCTGGAAGTGCTGTATTTTCAGTATGGAAGGTATTTACTTATCAGCAGCTCGAGAACGCCCGGAGTTCCTGCCAATCTTCAGGGAATCTGGAACCCATACATGCGGCCGCCATGGAGCAGCAACTACACCATCAATATTAACGCCGAGGAAAACTACTGGTTAGCAGGGAATACCAACCTTTCGGAGATGCATGAGCCGATGATGGATTTTATTAAAAATATAAGCACAACCGGCGCCGTTACTGCCAAAACCTTTTACGGATGCAATGACTGGGCTGCGGCACACAATTCGGATATCTGGGCCATGAGCAATCCGGTGGGCGATTTTGGGAAAGGCGATCCGAACTGGGCCAACTGGACCATGGGTGGAACCTGGCTCAGCACGCATCTTTGGGAACAGTATTGTTTTACACAGAATAAGGATTTTCTCCGCAACAAAGCTTATCCCGTAATGAAAGGAGCCGCCCTTTTCTGCCTGGAATGGCTGGTGGAGGATAAAAATGGCAAATTAATTACGGCACCTTCTACATCGCCGGAAGCGCTGTATAAAACCCCGGAAGGCTATACAGGAGCCACCATGTATGGAGGAACAGCCGATCTGGCAATGATCAGGGAATTATTTCTCCAGACCATAAAAGCGTCGGAAGTCCTGGGTGACGACGCGGAGTTCAGGGCTAAGGTTAAAAATGCGCTGGACAAACTTTATCCATACCAGATCGGGAAAGCCGGTAATCTCCAGGAATGGTATTACGACTGGGACGATCAGGATCCCAAACACCGTCATCAGTCGCACTTGTTTGGTTTGTACCCAGGTCACCATATAACCCCGGCATTAACTCCCGACATTGCAAATGCATGCCGTAAAACCCTCGAAATTAAAGGCGATGAAACTACAGGGTGGTCGAAAGGCTGGCGCATCAATCTCTGGGCTCGTTTGTGGGACGGCAACCGTGCCTACAAAATGTACCGTGAGTTGTTGAAGTATGTCGATCCCGATGGCTTGAGAACTAATTATTCAGGCGGCGGTGGCACCTATCCAAACCTGTTCGATGCACATCCGCCTTTCCAGATCGATGGTAACTTTGGCGGTGCTGCTGCTGTTGCCGAAATGCTGCTTCAATCGACTGATGAAGAAATCCGTATTCTCCCGGCCTTACCCGATGCCTGGTCGCAAGGATCGGTTTCGGGGATTTGTGCCCGTGGCGGATTTGAAATATCGATGGAATGGAAAGATAAAAAGCTTACAAAGATTGAGATCCTTGCCAAAACTGATGGTAAAGCAAATCTGATTTATGGTAATACCCGTAAGGAACTTAACCTGAAAAAGGGGCAGAAGATGGAGGTAAAATGGTGAATTTTCAGTGAATGAAATTCATTTATCTAAAATATGTTGTTAATTGGTAATCTCCTTATCAATTCTTAAAATTGATTTGAGTCGGAGATAATATTTTACTTACTATTCTATAATGCCATGGCTGTTAAAATACATCCATTCAGTTGATAGGAATTGAGTTCATTCCAAATATTTATTTGGGCAAATCTTCAATCCATAATTCGCATTATTAATCTCTCTTTTTATACTTTTATAAGAAAAACGTAATTTAAAGTTGACGATATGAAAGCGGCAGTAATGACCGAATATAACAAGATTGAGTGGCTGGAAGTTGACAAACCTGCATGTAAACCCGGTGAGATACTTATAAAAGTAAATTATGGCTGTATTTGCGGTAGCGATCAGCATGTACATAAGGGTGAGTTTCATCCCCGTACATCTACTCCTATGATCATGGGACACGAATTCGGAGGTGAAGTGGTGGAGGTTGGTAACGGTGTAACCGGATGGGAAGTTGGGGATAAGGTTGCTCCCGATCCTATTTACTGGTGCGGACATTGTCCGGCTTGCCAGAAAAAGCATTATCCGGCCTGCACAACGTTGAAGCTGATCGGCATCGATTCCAATGGCGGTTTCACCCAATATATTTCCCTGCCACCTTCCATGTGTTACAAGGTTCCCTCCAATATTCCCGATGAGCATGTTGCGCTGGTG
>JAJYAG010000010.1:54140-78411 GCA_021779665.1 Bacteroidota bacterium
GGTGGAAGTGCTGAGCATTGGCTGTCATGCCAAGAACCGGGCCGGCGTTAAGAAAGACGATACGGTTGTGATCTGGGGCTCAGGTAAAGTTGGGCTGTGTATCCTCGAAGGAGTAAGAACCGTAACCGAGGGTAAGATTTTTATGGTGGATATTCTTGAGGAACGCCTGGCTGTTGGCCCAAAATATTACAAGAATGTAATTCCAATTAATGCGCTGAAGGAAAATCCCGTTGAACGGATTAAAAAAGAAACCGATGGTAAAGGCGTGGATGTCGCTTTCGAAGCTGTTGGCCATGCCCATGAGTTCGAAGGTGGTATCAATCCGGTTCGCGGCTGTATCCAAAGTATAGTAGGAGGGGGAACTGTTTGTGTTCTTGGTCTGGGCAACGATCCGGCTCCAATCGTTTTCAAGGAATTGATCTGGAAGGAAGCCAAAATTGTGTCGTCGCGGGTAAGCCACGGTGAATTTGCTGAGGTAATTGAGCATTTGAAACACGGACGTCTGAAACCTGATATGCTTATCTCACGCAAAATGCACGGCTCGGAAGCCCAGAAAGCATTTGAAATACTGGAAGAAGATCCGGCTCATAATATCAAAATTTTGTTGGATTTCAGAGAGTAGCAAGAATTATTTAGAATCAACCTTTCTGTAATTACCTTAGATTAATTATGAACCGACGAAAATTACTTCAAACTTTGGGTTTGGGGACAACTGGCATTATGCTCAGCGATGCGTTATCAGCATGTAACATCTTTTCTGAAAATGAAATCAAAGAGAAAGGAAAAACAATCCTGTTGGTCAGCGGCTGGCAGGATGTGAACATTGGAGATATAGCCCACACGCCTGGACTTCTTCATTTGTTCGAAACCTTTTTGCCCGAATTCAGGATTATTCTTTGGAAACGCAGCAATGGCGATGAAGTGAAAAAACTTCTGAATAAGAATTTTCCAAAGATGAAAATCATTTACGGTAGCGTGGATAAAGATAAGAACGTTGATAACCCCGAAGTACTGGATGCAATGAAACAAGCCGACCTGATGATCCATGGGTCGGGTCCTTCACTGGTGGGAGCTGATAATCTCGACTGCTGGATAAAACACACCGGAAAACCCTTTGGAATTTTCGGTACTACACTTCAGAATCCAAGCGAGTATCATACAAGCATTCTCAAAAAAGCTTCTTTTATCTTTACTCGCGAAACAAATTCCATTGAGCATCTTAAAAAAGCTGGAATTGAAGGGCCTCATGTGAAATTTGCGCCAGATGCCACTTTCTTTTTAAATATTCGTAACGACGAGAAAGCAGCAAAATTTTTAAAAGAAGCCGGTCTCGAAGAGAAGAAGTTTATTTGCGCAATTCCCCGTCTGCGTTACACCCCTTACCACCAGATTAATCCTAACCGGAATGGATGGAGCAACGAAAAAATTAAACAGGTAGAGGAAACAAACGCAAAATACAAGGAGCAGGACCACGCCAAACTCCGCGAAGCCATGATTGCATGGGTGCGCGAAACCAAAAATAAAGTACTGGTTTGTCCCGAAATGACTTACCAGGTTGATATAATGGATGAGCTTTTGATTAATCCGCTTCCCGAAGATGTTAAACCTTACATTGTAAAACGGGGTTACTGGTTACCCGACGAAGCCGCTTCGGTATATTCAAAAGCACACACAGTGCTGAGTTTCGAATGTCATTCTCCCATTATTGCTGCAGCTAACGGGACTCCAATGTTTTACCTCCGTCAGCCCGAAGATACCATTAAGGGCCAGATGTACTACGACCTGGGCTTTAACGACTGGATTTTCGAAATTGACAAGGTTACAGGAAAGGAAATAGCCGACCGTTTACGCG
This sequence comes from Bacteroidota bacterium, assembly GCA_021779665.1. Taxonomy (GTDB): domain Bacteria; phylum Bacteroidota; class Bacteroidia; order Bacteroidales; family JAAUTT01; genus JAAUTT01. The sequence continues at coordinate 55,993 of JAJYAG010000010.1, forward strand.
AAATTTGGAAGGACTATAAACAGTCGCGGGAAAAACTGACAGCATCCCTTGCAAAAGTATCCGATATTTACAGGGATAGATGTAAAATCGTTCAATCTGTCTGATAGTACAAAACGCAGATGTGGAAAAGAAATATTTGATTTAAAAGTTGTATGATATCTGATAAAAAACACTTTCTTTTGTGTGGCATGTTTAGGTTTTTTTTTAACCTTTACCACGGATTTTATGGTGAGTTGAACGACTGAAAATCCTTTATAATTCAAAAGTTTCTGTTTATGCTGACTGGTGATTATCAGATATTTTATTCCAATATAATTAAGGAGATCTCTCCCGACAGGATTTTTCACGATCCGCTTCATACCCTGACTTACGGAACCGATGCCTCTTTTTACAGGCTCATTCCCAAAGTTGTGATTAAAGCCAAAGATGAGACCGAAGTTTCTTTTCTCATGAAAGAGGCCGGTAAATTGAAGCTGCCCGTTACCTTTCGTGCGGCTGGTACTAGTCTCTCGGGACAGGCTATTTCCGATTCCATACTGGTGATTGCCGGCGAGCACTGGAAAAACTATGAAATTCTGGAGAATGGCAATAAAATCCGGCTTCAGCCCGGATTGATAGGATCGCGGGTAAACACATTGCTTGCTCCTTTTAAACGGAAAATTGGTCCCGATCCGGCCTCAATCAATTCTGCCCTCATTGGGGGTATTGCTGCCAATAATGCAAGCGGCATGTGTTGCGGCACAAGCGACAATTCTTACAAAACGGTGGCCGGAATGCGCATTATCTTTCACGATGGCACGGTGCTCGACACCTCTGTGGAGCAAAGTAAAAATGATTTCAGGAAATCGCATCCTCAGCTAATCGAAGCTGTTGAAAAGCTTGTAAACAGGGTCAGAGATAACGAAGCGCTTGCAGAACGTATTCGACATAAATTCAAAATAAAGAACACGACAGGCTACAGTCTGAATGCGCTTGTCGACTTCACCGATCCGTTTGATGTGATCGAGCACCTGATGATCGGCTCGGAAGGTACACTTGGTTTTATAGCCGAAATTATTTATCGCACTGTTCCCGAACATCCTTTCCGCGCCAGCGCCCTGATGATATTTCCCGATATCGAGAAAGCCTGCCAGGCTGTTTCATTGCTGAAGTCGGCGCCGGTAAGTGCTGCCGAGCTGATGGACCGTGCCGGCCTTAAAAGTGTGGAGGACCAGAAGGGCATGCCGGCTTATCTTACCTCCTTATCAGCCACCGCAAGTGCTGTGCTTGTGGAAACACAGGCAGAGGATAAAGTAACACTCGATCGTCAGATTGAAATTATCAATCAAACCATTGCGCATATTCCGCTTGAAATTGCTTACCGTTTTACCGATGTGCCTGCCGAATATGCCGTGCTTTGGAAAATCCGTAAAGGATTATTCCCATCGGTTGGGGCCATGCGGAAAACAGGAACAACGGTGATTATCGAAGATGTTGCTTTTCCGCTGCCAAGATTGGCAGAGGCTACGCTCGACCTTCAAGCTTTGTTCAAAAAACATGGATATCACGAAGCAGTGATCTTTGGTCACGCGCTTGATGGCAACCTCCATTTTGTGTTTACGCAGGATTTTAGCACTGCTTCGGAAGTGGAGCGCTATGAGCGATTTATGGATGAGGTGGCTACCCTGGTGGTCGAAAAATACGATGGATCGCTCAAGGCGGAACATGGCACCGGCCGCAACATGGCGCCGTATGTGGAAAAAGAATGGGGCGCCGAAGCTTATCAATTGATGAAGGAGATCAAACAGATTTTCGATCCGCATAACCTGCTTAATCCCGGGGTGATCATCAATTCCGATCCCAAAGCGCATCTTCGCGATTTGAAACCGTTGCCGCCAGCCCACGAGAAAGTGGATAAATGCATCGAATGTGGTTTTTGCGAGCCTAACTGCGTTTCGGCTGAACTTACTTTAACGCCCCGCCAGCGCATTGTGGCTTACCGCGAGATAAAAAGACTTACAGCAACAGGACACGAGCCGCATATTGCCGCCGCACTTATAAAAGATTACCAGTACCAGGGCGATGAAACCTGTGCCACCGATGGCTTATGTGCTATCGCCTGTCCGGTGAAGATTGACACCGGCAAACTCATCAAGGACTTACGGTTTGATAATCATACACCCCGCCAGAATAAAATGGCCATGTGGGTTGCCGATCACATGGACTCCGTGACTTCAAAAGCCCGTGGAGCCTTATCTGCGGTAAATTTCTTCCACGCCATCCTTGGAACCTCTTTAATGCGGGGTATTGCCGGTGGTTTCCGAAAATTGTCAGGAAACAGCATTCCTCTCTGGACTCCCTTCATGCCTTCGGGATCAAAAAAGATAAAGCCGGAGCGTTTGGTTAGCCTTAACCCCAATAAAGTTGTGTATTTCCCGTCGTGCATCAACCGTGCCATGGGAGTTTCGAAGGATTATAACGGGGAAGTTCAGCTTACCGAAAAATTTCAGCAGCTTATCAGGAAGGCCGGCTACGAAGTGATTTTTCCCGAGAACATGGATAAGCTTTGCTGTGGCATGGCATTTTCGAGCAAAGGCTTTAAGGAGGCAGGAAGTAAAAAATCGGCCGAGCTGGAGCAAGCCTTACTGGTTGCAAGTAAAAATGGTCAGTATTCTGTGGTTTGCGACATGAGCCCGTGCCTGTTTACCATGAAAGAGAATTTCTCGTCGGGCTTAAAACTTTACGAACCCGTTGAATTTATTCTCGAACACCTTGCTCCGCGACTCGATTTTTCTCCTGTCGACGAGACCATTTCGATATTTACCGTGTGCAGCATGAAAAAGATGGGATTGGAGGATAAGCTTCTCAGACTCGCAAAAATGTGCGCCACCAATGTAGTAGCACCCGAGACCAACTGTTGCGGTTTTGCCGGCGACCGCGGTTTCAGCTACCCCGAGCTTAACAAACACGGCCTGCGATATCTGAAGGAACAGGTCCCAGCCGGTGTTAAAAACGGTTATTCCACCAGCCGCACCTGCGAAATAGGTATCAGCGAACACAGCGGCGTATCACATAAATCCATTGTGTATCTGGTGGACAGGGTGACGCGTCACCGCGAAATATCGTAAAATAGATCTTCCGTCCATTTCATCGGGTTATTTTTAATATAATCTGAAACTCGCCGAAAGGATCTCGGGACTAATTTTCAATTCTCCTGCATTTCGTCGCCCCATATTGCAACTGGTCGGAAATGCTTTTGAAAGGTTTTGTTTCGGAAGTTTATTTGTGAAGAAATTAAACTTCTTAAATTTAGACCTATGAACCGAGCATGTTTTTATCAAAACACTACTAAGTGTAATCAATCTCATGAACAAAGTGGGCTAAAACTGCATGAACAAAAGCAACATGCGAGCTGCATCCGACCTATAAAAAATAAGATTGTCCGGATGAAAAAACTTTATTTGATTTGGATTTTTTTCAACTTCCTGGCAACTCACCTTACTTTTGCCAACGAAACAAGCTATTCACAAAAATACCTGGAGGACAGGTATTGGGAATTTATTAAAGAACGGCTATTTGATGGCAAGACTCCTTTTTTACCTAAATTCCAGAAAGATATAATTGTTGTTTTGCAAAAAGCAACCAGACAGGACAGTTTAATAGTAAAAAACCTGTGTGAAGAGCTGAATGATGTTTTAACAGATAGAAAAATCCTAATAGGTCCGCTCGCAGCCTATAACCGCTTTTCCATTTTCCTCAATTTTGGTGGTAATATGGCCGATAACTCCAAACAGTTTATGTATGTTTCTGCCGATGTTAATGGTAACCAGATTTTTCAATCGGGAGGATCTAAATCATTTTATGATTTGTCGCTACGATATATTAACCTACGATTTAACGACACCGTCTCCTTTGCGGAGAGAAAACAATACATTGAATATGTTATTGTACGTTCTCTTTGTCATTTACAGGGAGATCCTCAGCATGCAAAGGTGTGGATAAAAGGCGCCATCCTGAACGATTTTAGCTTTAATCCGCAGGGAACCCATTATACAGATGTGGATAAATTTGTGTTGGCCAAGCTCTATTCCAGAGATTTTCGTGAACAGTTTAAAAACTATATGCTAAAAAAATATTCCTGGCTTTACTATATGAACTTTATAGATGCCGACGGAATGAAGTTCAGGTCGTATTTAATATCTGTTATTTTTGGGCTGATCATACTGATTTTCACCTATAATAAAGTAATTAACAGAAAATACAAAAGGATTTATCTTAGCTACCTTTTTCCCGGATTGCTGATAGCTAATTCTTTGATACTGATACTTGCTGTTGCAGCTGTGTTTCAGAATTATCATGTTTATTACTCCCAGTTATGGTGGCCAATGCTTTTATTAAATGTTTTTGCAATATTGGTTTCGTCAATGCTGTTTTTTGTAGAGCATTTCTTTTTAAAACCGTCGATGATGTTTTCAGTAAGGCTTGTTATGAAAGTATCTCTTCTTTTGTTAATGCTTTTAATTCCAGTGTTTTTCCTTTTTGACAAGGATTGGAGCTATTTAACCGCTCTTCCCCTTTGTTTTGCCTTGGCATTGGGCAGGGGAGCGCATCTGTATTTCAGGGAAATTAACCAATCCATTATCAATAAAAAAGATTTAGAAATGAGCAGGTTGAAAGAGCTAAAAGCGCAGGCTGAAATTAATTCGATCAACGCCCGCATCAACCCTCATTTTTTGTATAACTCGCTCAATTCAATTGCAGGACTGATAAAAAGAGAACCGTCAAAGGCCGAAAAAATGGCGCTTTCCCTGTCGGATATGTTCCGCTATTCGATAAACAGAAATAATGACCAGTTTTTAACAAATAAGGAAGAAGTTGAGGTTGTACGGACTTATCTGGAAATTGAACAGATACGGTTTGGGAATAGATTAAAATATGATATTGATGCTGATAGTAATTGCGATGCGTTAAAGATTCCCAGGTTTCTTATACAACCGTTGGTAGAGAATGCCATTAAACATGGGGTTTCTAAAATTGAGGAAACAGGCATCGTGCAGTTGGAGATTAATCAAATGAATGATAAATTGAATATAAAAGTTTCGGATAATGGTCCTGCCTTTCCGGAGGGGTTGGTAGGTGGATATGGAATCCAGGGGATTTACGATTTGTTGAATTTAATTTATGGAGATAAGGCTGAATTGAGTTGGCAAAACGAACCTGAGAAAAGTATTTCCATAAGAATTGACCTCACAAAACTGATTGAAAAGTTATGATAAACGAACCATTCAAAACAGTTTTGATTGATGACGAACCGCCTGCGATTCAGCGTTTGTTGGAATTAACAGCTCAGTATCCATCGGTGTTCGATATTGTTGGTACAGCCTCCGGGGCCAATGAAGCTATTCTTCTTATTAATGAACGAAAACCTGATTTGATTTTTCTCGACATCCAGATGCCGGTGATGACAGGCTTCGAGATGCTTAAGAAGCTGGAGCGCATACCGCTTATCATATTTTGTACCGCTTATGATCATTATTCCCTCGAGGCGTTCGAAACCAACAGTATCGATTACCTGATGAAACCGGTGAAACCGGAACGACTTTCGCAAACCGTTGAAAAACTCGGGAGACTCAAAAATGAATTCAGCTCCGATAAAATTCTTAAGGTACTTGAAAATATCTCTTTGCTTGCTCCCCGCAAGCCAATGACTTCCATAACCATAAGGAACGGTGATAAAATGGTTTTTGTGAAATTGGACGATGTTGCCTATTTTAAAGCGGACGAGAAATATGTAAGCTTGTTCACCAATAATGGCAAAGAAATGATTACTGATCAAACCCTGGCTCAGCTCGAGGAGAAACTGCCCGACAATTTTCTGCGGGTTCAACGTTCTGTTCTGCTGAATAAAAACTATGTAGAGGAGGTTCAGGCTTACTTCAATTGCCGGTATATTATGGTTTTAAACGACAGGGAGCAAACCAGGATTACGACAGGTCGCAGCTTCCAGGGCCAGATTAAAAACTGGCTCAATATTTAGTCTTACTGATCCGAAGCCATTGAGACTTATTTCTCAGCCTAAATTTGTATATTTGAAATGCTTCTGAAAACCTTAAAACAACTACTATGGAACGCAAAAACATCTCCCGTCGGAACTTTCTTGGAACCAGTATGGCTGCTGCTGCGGCTTCTATTCCTTTAACCGGTGTAGTAGCTTCGGAGCGCGAAAGTCCCATACCCGTAAATGGCAACACCAATCTGCCTTTTAACCCGCGTACTTTCAGTGCCATGCCAACACATGCGTTTGGGAAAACGGGTTATAAAGTGGGAATTTTGAGTCTTGGCGGTCAGGCTACGCTCGAAATAAAAGGCAGGGAAGAGGAATCCGAAAAGATCATTAACCGGGCCATCGACCTTGGAATTAATTATATCGACACCGCCGCTTCATACGGTCAGGGTGTGAGTCAGTTGAATATTGGCCGGGTAATGAAAACCCGCCGCAAAGAGGTGTGGCTTTCCACCAAAACCCACGACCGCACTTATGATGGTTCCATGCGACTGCTCGAAGAAAGTCTGAAAAACCTGCAGACCGATCATCTCGACACCTGGCAGCTGCATAACGTTCAAACACAACAGGATCTCGACAAAATTTTTGCCGATAACGGTGCCATCAAAGCGCTCGAAAAAGCTAAATCGGAGGGAATGGTGAAACACCTTGGCATAACCGGTCACTTCGAACCATTGGTTTTGCTGAAGGCCATCAAACAATATCCGTTCGATTCCATTCTGATGGCTGTGAATGCCTCCGATGTTCACTACCTCAGCTTTAAGAATTACCTGTTACCCGAAGCGCAACGACTGGGAATTGCTATTATCGGTATGAAGGTTACAACCCGCAGCCGCATTCTGTCGAGCTGGACACCGCCTCCTTTGGAAGAACAAAAAGATGCACGCCTGAGAACTCCCAAGCCGGGGACGATAACAATTCAGGAAGCATTAAATTACAATATGAGTTTACCTGTAAGTACCACCATTATTGGCGTTGACAGCGTTGCTCAGATTGAAGAAAATGTTCAGATAGCCTCACAGTTTTCGCCACTTTGTGAAATCGCTATGAAAGAAATTGAGTTCAAGACTTTGCCCATTGCCCGCCAGGCGCTGTATTTCCGCAGGTGGGACATAGGGGTTTAGTAATATTAATATCAACACATGAACCGAAGATCTTTATTAAAATCCGGTCTTAGCCTCGGAGCCGGATTGATTATTTTTCCAGGATTAGGTAAAAGGATTTCTTTAGCTGATTTCCCAGTACGGGCACTCACAAATGGCCCAAAATTTCACTGGTTTGGTTATTACGACAAACTTCAGTTCGACCCAACGAACCGCTATGTTTTAGGTATGGAAACCAGTTTTGAACACCGGTCACCCGACCCCGGCGATGAGATACGGATAGGCATGGTCGACCTGCAGGATAACGACCGCTGGACCGACCTGGGCTCGAGCGTCTCCTGGGGATGGCAGCAGGGATGTATGTTGCAGTGGATTCCGGGCTCAAAAGAAGAGATAATTTGGAACGACAAGCAGGGCGACCATTTTGTAAGTCATATCCTGAATATCAGGACAGGCAAGAAAAGAACAATGCCTAAGGCAATTTATGCATTGAGTCCCGACGGAGAATGGGCCATTGGCACTGAATTCTCCCGTATCCAGAACCTGCGTCCCGGTTATGGGTACGCAGGAGTGGCCGACCCTTACGAAAACATTAAAGCGCCCAAAGAAATAGGTTTATATAAGATGGACCTGAAGACCGGCCAGGAAAAACTATTGTTTTCCCTGGCCGAACTGTCTGCAATTCCTTACAATGGAGCATCGGTAGCTGATAATTTTCATTGGGTAAATCATTTGCTTGTCAATACCGATGGCAATCGCTTTACCTTTTTACATCGCTGGCGGCCGCAAAGGATGGAACGCCAGAAAATGGCCACCGGTGGATTTGTTACGCGTATGTTTATATCCGGAGCCAATGGCGAAGATCTTTATTGCATCGATCCCTCCGGCTATACATCGCATTTTATATGGGAAGACCCGTCGCATATCAACGCATTCACCAAACCAGAAGGACAGCCTCAGGGATTTTATATCCTTGAAGACAAAACCGGAAAATATAAAAGAATTGGTGCTGAGAAAATGCCGGTGAATGGTCACCAGACCTATCTCCCTCAAGGAAATGGCAAAGAATGGCTGCTTTGCGACAACTATGCCAATACAAAAAGCAGGTTGCAAACACCCTATCTTTATCATATTCCTGCTGATAAGCGCATCAATATAGGTAGCTTCAACTCCCCGGCGGAATACTCGGGCGAATGGCGCTGCGACCTGCATCCACGGTTCAGTCCCAACGGTAAAATGGTCTGTATCGATTCTCCTCATGGCGGTAATGGCAGGCAGTTATACCTGATTGACATATCCGGGGCGTTTTCCTAATGTAAACCGATTATCGTTAATGATCTATTTTGTATGAAAACTTTTATTTCCCTTTTCATAATTAGCATTTTGGCCGGAATGATGAATATCCACTCTCAAACCCGCGAGTTTCTCTATGTCGGCACCTTCTCGGTCCGCGGAAGCGAAGGAATTTATATTTTTTCGTTCGACAGGGCAAATAAGAAGTTCGAACTTGTGGGAACAGCTCATTCATTCAACGACCCGACTTTTTTGACCATTTCGCCCGACAGGAAATATCTGTTTGCTGCCAACCGTCAGGGTGTCGATACGGCAAAGAACAGGGGTTCCGTTACTTCTTTTGCAATTGATTCAAAAACAGGATTGTTAAAAGAAATTAACAGCATTTCATCCTTTGGAAACAGCCCCTGCCATATAAACATATCGCCCGATGAGAAGAGTTTGTTTGTTTCGCACTACCGCGACGGCTCTTTAACAGTGCTTTCGGTTGGCAAAAAAGGAGAACTCAAAGAACTGACTGACTCGGTAATTCACCATGGCAGCAGCATCGACAAGCAACGGCAGGAAACATCGCACGCACATTCCACACAATTTGTACCGGGAACAAGCAACATCATCACCGCCGATCTTGGGAGCGATAAACTGTGGATGTATCATTTCAACAAAGGAAAACTGAGCAAGCCTGCTTTTCTTGTTATTGATGCCTTTCCAGGTTCAGGTCCGCGCCATTTCGATTTTTTTAAAACACAACCGTGGATTTATGTAGCCGAAGAGCTGAGCTCCACAGTGAGTACCTTTAGCCTCGATCTGAACCAGAAATCGGCAATACAGATACATCGTATCTCAACATTGCCCGATACTTTTACCCAGGCCAACACCGTTGCTGATATCCATTTCAGTCCCGATCAAAAATTCCTGTATGTTTCCAATCGGGGGCACAACAGCATCGCCATTCTTAAGGTTGATGCTACAACAGGGAAATTAACACTTGTTGGTCACCAGTCAACACTTGGAAAAACGCCCCGGAATTTTTACATGGACTCGAAAGGAGAATTTATACTTGTAGCCAACCAGGATTCGGACGATATAGTTTTCTTTCTCCGCGACAGCGAAACCGGACTTTTAAAAGAGACTGGGATAAATTTACAGGTTCCATCGCCGGTTTGTTTAAAGATGGGAATTTGAGAGAGCTTTTTTAATGCAGGTTACGCGGAGAACCATAGAGAGGAATACAAGAGAACCACAGAGAAATTCGGTTTTTGCTAATTTAGAGAAATACGGAGCACTTCTTTAGAATGATATCTGCGTTCCTTTGCATCTTCTCAGCGACTTTTGCGTCCCCGTATTTATTCTTTACATTTGCATAAAACAACAAATTATGAAGCTCCAATTAATCCGCAGCGCCACCATGCGCATCACCTATAACGGTCATACATTTTTAACCGACCCGTATTTGGCTGAGAAATTCAGCAGGCCGACTTATTCCGGCAAGTCTCAGAACCCAACTGCTGAACTTCCCTTTACTATTGAAGAATTATTGAAAGGTATTGAAATGGTAATGGTTTCGCATATACATTCCGATCATTTCGATCCGAAAGCCCAGGAGGTTCTTCCAAAGGATTGGCTTTTGCTGTGCCAGCCCGAAGATGAAATGAAGATCAAAGAAAAAGGGTTTAAAAATGTAAATCCAGTGCACACATACAAATGGAATGGCATCACTTTCCGCAGAACATCGGGTAAACATGGCTCAGGAAAGGTGCTCGATCAGATGGGACCGATCTCAGGTTTTGTAATGGAAGCTCCCGGCGAGCCAACCGTTTACTGGGCAGGTGACACTATTTTGTGCGAAGAAGTTCGTGATGCTATCAGGACGTATAAACCAAATATTATCATCACTCATTCCTGTGGTGCGGAGTGGGGCGACCATGTAAAAATTCTGATGGATGAAGTGGAGACCACCGAAGTTTGCAAAATAGCTCCCAATAGTAAAGTTGTTGCAATTCACATGGATTCTGTTGACCATGCAACTATTACCCGCGAGGCTTTAAAAAATTATGCCCGAAAGATTGGAATAAGTGAAGATCAGTTGTTAATACCCAGGGATGGAGAAGTGATGGAGTTCTAAACTTCTGATTTTATTTTTCATCCCGTTAGAGGATATAAGATTTCTCCCTTTGGTCGAAATGACGCGTCTTTATGAGAAAATGGGAGGGGTGTAGAGGGCGGCGAAGCCGCCCTCTACACCCCTAAACTAAATACTTCATTGTCATTTCGAACTTAGTGAGAAATCTTCTCATTAGTTCATTTAGATATTTATTGAATATTTCTTACTTCATACCTTGAAATGATACGCAGTATGTATATATTTTTCAGTATTCTGGTAATTCTGGTTATGGCTACTTTTGTCGTCCTGAGTCAGTCGCAGTTTGGATAAATCCCTAAAGGAGAGAGACTCGAGCGTATTAAACTTTCGCCTAATTTTAAAAATGGCGAGTTTCAAAATCAATCTGTTACACCAACATTTACAGGCGAAAAGAGCAAGGTGAAAATGATGGCCGATTTCTTTTTTAAAAAGAAAGTTCGTGTCAATCCTGTCGATTCAATTCCTTCGGTAAAAACAGACCTGAGGGGTTTGGATGCCGGAAAAGATTTTCTGGTTTGGTTTGGCCATTCATCTTATTTTATGCAGATTGACGGAAAGAGGATGCTTGTCGATCCGGTGTTCAGTGGTCATGCGTCTCCATTCTCCTGGATGGTAAAGGCTTTCCCGGGGTCCAACACTTACAGCGCTGCCGATATGCCCGATATCGATTATCTTTTTATTACACACGATCACTGGGATCACCTGGATTATAAAACCTTGACAGCATTGCGGCCCCGCATTAAAAAAGTGATCTGTGGCCTGGGAGTTGGTGCTCATCTCGAAAACTGGGGTTTCGATCCAGATGCTATTGTTGAAATGGATTGGTACGACGACTATGCTTTAGGCTCCGCTTGGCTTGTTCATGCAACTCCGGCACGTCATTTTTCCGGGCGAGGGTTAAAACGCAACAGAACGTTGTGGGTATCTTTCGTTCTGAATACTCCTTCGAAGAATATTTTTATAGGCGGCGATGGCGGTTACGACGTGCATTTTGCTGAAGTTGGCCGCAGGTTTGGCCCGTTTGATCTCGCAATTCTGGAGCAGGGACAATACAACGAGTATTGGAAACATATTCATTTGATGCCTTCAGAAGTTTTTAAAGCTGCCGGCGATTTAAAAGCTAAAAGGCTGATGCCGGTTCATAACTCCAAATTTGCGCTGAGTGTGCATCCGTGGGATGAGCCTTTAAAAGAGATTGTGGAGAACAGCAAAGACTATGACATTCCGCTGGTCACACCTTTGATTGGCGAGGCTGTGGATTTGAATGATACAACCAGGGTGTTCTCTCATTGGTGGGAGTAGGACGGATAAAAGAATATTGGTTTGAAGTTTTTATGTATAATGTTCAAAAATTTCGAACAAATATTTTTACCTTTAATTAACAAACAATTGGTTTCTTTCGACACGATTGTTTTTTCAGCTTTTTGCATCGTTTAAAAGGTAGGCGGGTCAATATGTCTTTTAAAGTTTAGCTTAACTAACATTACAAAACTTTACAGGTTTTATGTATAGTGTGAAGGGGGAAGAATTTGTAATTTCTTTAGAGATTCAACAAAAGTGGCAGGATGTGACCGATTTATTATCAGAATTGATTGGTGTTCCTTATGCTTTTATTCTCAAATGTGGCGAGAATAATGCTGAAGTTTTGGCCGCGAATTTCAACAATCCCCAAAATATCCGAACTGGCAATAAGATCAGTTTGTCCGGTTGGCTAACTGAAAAAGTGGTTTCAGGAGAGTCTGTTGTAAAAACAAAGTCGGAAATGGATAATGGGCACCACACAATTTTCGATAAAAGTATGGTGTCGTATTTGGGATTTCCTCTCAATGTACCTGGCGGTAAAACTTTCGGAACGTTATGTATTTACGATTCTAAAGAGAATCTTTTTTCTGATACTCAAATGAAATTGTTGTCACAGTTCAGGTATCAGATTGAACAAGATCTCCTTTTGTTGAAGAAAAGTAGTGATGAGAAAACTTTCCTGCAAAGAGCGCGGGAATCCGAAAACAAATACCTGGCTATCTTTAATTCCACCGGAACGGCAAATGCAATATTTTCTCCCGAAGGAATTTTGCAACTGCAAAATCAGATGTCTACAGGTTTTCTGGGGAAAGATGGTATTGGATTGTCTGTTTTTCAAATTTTTGGCGAAGTAACCGGCAAAATTATATTCGAAAGGATAAAAGCAGTTGTATGTGACGGAATTCCTCGGGTTTACGAGACAAGTTTCAATCTGGCCGACGGGGAAAAATGGTTCAGGACAACTTATCACCCTATTTTTTCTGATGATGGAAGGGTTATTTCAGTTCAAATGGTATCTCTGGAGATTACCGAGATTAAGAGGTCGCAGGCTGAACTATTGAAAGCAAAAGAGTTGGCCGAAAAGAATGAGCTTTTGAACCTGACCTTGTTTAGATTACTGAAGCTTTCTGAAAATCATACAATTCCGGAAGTGTTGGAAGAAGCTTTAAGCGAAGCTAAAAAGTTAACATCAAGTTCTTCAGGGTTTTATTATTATGTTGATGAGTCAAATCATTCTTTTTTCGTTCCAAACGGGTCTGTGCTTAAGGCAGAAGATTTAAAAGTGGAATACCTTTTAAAAGATACTGTTTTTTGGGCAGAATGCATCCACCAACGAGAGCCTGTAATTTATAATAATTACATGGCTGGTTCCAAACAGGTGGAATTCTCTGCAGAAAAGGCCCTTTTTAGCAGGTTGATGGTTGTCCCTGTAATTTTTGATGACAAGGTAAAAATCATTTTTGGAGTGGTTAATAAACCCACCGTTTATATTCAGGATGATGTTGAAATTGTTAGGGCAATATCCAACCTGACCTGGGAAACCGTTGAACGCAAAATGGCTGAATTGCGCGCAATTAAATTGCTAAAAGCCGCCGAAAGTTCAAGTACTTCTATTGTAATTACCGATAAATCAGGAAATATTGAATATGCTAATCCGTTTTTCACTCAACTTACCGGCTACACAAAGGAGGAGTACCTGGGGAGCAATCCCAGGTTTTTAAAATCGGGCGATCAAACGGATGATTTTTACAAAAACCTTTGGAATACGATTACTTCGGGAGAAACATGGCAGGGCGAATTTTGTAATAAAAAGAAAAACGGAGAGATATTTTGGGAAAATGCAATTATTTCGCCTGTTACTGACGAATTTGGGGAGATTGCCAATTTTGTGGCCGTTAAGACTGATATCACTGAAAGGAAAAATTCTGAAATAGAGCTGCATAAATGGAGTAATGTTTTTAAAAGTGCCAAATGGGGCATTACCATAGGTTCTATAAATAGTGAGGAGTTTGAAATTTATAATCCTGCCTTTGCCGAAATGTACGGGTACGATAATCAGGAACTTCTTGGAATGAAAATTCAAGCTGTTTTTGCTCCTGAAGTATGGCCTGACCTGCCGGTTAACATACAATTGGCCCATGAAAAAGGGCATCATTTATGGGAGTCTGTCCACGTGCGCAAAGATGGTTCCCGGTTCCCCGTTCTGATTGATGTTACGGCTGTAAAGGACGATAAAGGTAAATTACTCTACAGGGTGGTTAATGTTCAGGATATTTCGGAACGTAAATTCTATGAAAACGAACTGGTTAAAGCAAAAGAATTTGCGGAACAAAGCGAGGAAAAATTGAGGAGCATCATTGAGAGTACCAATGATTTTATTTGGACGGTGGATCCGGTAAACTTTGGATTGCAAACATTTAACAGCGCTTTGTTTAATTACTTTTATAAGCATAGAGGAATAGAAATTAAAATAGGTGATACTCCGGAAATGCTTGTTCCTCAGAAGGTAGAAGAGTGGAAAGGGTTTTATCAAAAGGCGCTTGAAATGGGGCAGTATAAGGTTGAATACGAAACGGTTTCTAAAACGCATTTTTTGTATCTGTCTTTTTTTAAACTTGAAAGAGATAACAAGACATTCGGGATATCAGTGTTTGGGCATGATATTTCCAGTCGCAAATCTTTTGAAAATGATTTGATAAGGGCCAAAGAAAGAGCCGAGGAAAGTGACCGCCTGAAAACGGCTTTTATCCAAAATATGAGTCACGAGATCCGTACACCAATGAATGCCATTATGGGGTTTTCAGAACTTATGGGTATTAACTTTGATAACAAGGAAAAGTTGGAAAAGTATGCTTCTGTTATTAATCAGCGTAGTAACGATTTGCTCCGGATAATAGATGACCTGCTGGATATTGCACGGATTGAATCCGGACAAATGAAGGTGTATTTGGAAACATTTGAGCTTAAAAGTGTATTTGATGAATTGAGGGAGACTTTCAGTTTAATTTATCGTCAGAAAATAGAAAGATCAGTAAATTTCCAGATTGTATTTCCACAGGAACTGATGCATAAAAGAATACGGACCGACAAGCAAAGGTTTAAACAGATATTTACAAATCTTATTAATAATGCTTTTAAGTTTACCGAGCGTGGCAAAGTTGAATTCGGGTGCACTAAAGGATCTGACAATGCACTTGTTTTTTATGTGTCCGATACAGGAATTGGTATTCAGGAGGATAAACTTGGTTTGATTTTTACACGTTTTACTCAATTGCACGATGAAATCCGGCGGGCACATGGAGGAAACGGGTTGGGACTTTCAATTGTAAAAGGGTTGCTTGAATTATTGAATGGGCAAATTTGGGTGGAATCTTTACCAGGTAAAGGGTCGTCTTTCTATTTTACTTTAAAGAATGTAAAAGTGGATTAGTTTTAACCTTGCTTTACTTTCCGGAACACCTTGTCTGGCTCATAAATTTTGAGAGTCTTTGTGGTTGGGAGCTTTTACAGCCGGTGAAACATTTGGATTAAAGTCAGGGTAATTGCCATCATGAAGGTTTGCTTGTTTCCTTTACAGGTTGCTGAGATTTGGATTATTTGAACTAATGAATTTGCAGTATGGACAAAAGAAAGATTGAGATAAAAATCAACGGACAAGCAGGTAAGGTAACCGGAATACTTCAAAACCCGAGCTCTGCCAGGTGCTTGTTTTTGTTTGCCCACGGAGCTGGTGCAGGGATGGATCATGTATTCATGGAAAAAGCGGCACAAAGTCTCGCGGATGTTGATATTGCTACCTTGCGCTACAATTTTCCATACACCGAAAAAGGTGGCAAAAGGCCCGATCCGGCTCCGGTTTTATTGCAAACGATTCAGTCGGCATACCTTGCTGCGAAAGAGTATGCAAATGGACTTCCGGTTTTTGCCGGCGGTAAATCCATGGGAGGCAGAATGACTTCCACTGCTGCTTCCAAGGGTCTTCTCACAGGCGTAAAGGGTATTGTATTCTATGGATTTCCGTTGCATGCTCCGGGGCAGCCTTCGAATCACCGCGCCGAACATCTGTACCATGTTGAGGAGCCCATGTTGTTTTTGCAGGGAACCAAAGATAAACTTGCTGATCTTACCCTGCTTCAACCAGTAATTGATAATCTCCGCGGTAAAGCAACAATTCATATTGTGGAAGGTGCCGATCATTCATTTCATCTTCCAAAAAGTGCCGGTAAATCCGATGAGGATGTTTTAAAAGAACTCGCCTTAAAAGTTAGAGAATGGTCTGTTTAAGAGAAATTAACCAAACGGCCCATCGTTTCTCAACTTTGTGTTTGGTAAAATAATCTGCAATTCGAAATTAATTCGGTCACATACTACTCTGTTTTACAGTTGCCTGCGGGAGCTTCAATAAATGTAAACATCCATTTCACTGGGTTTTGCCAGTCCTTACCTTTAAAAGTTGTGACCGGAAGTTTAACCAGCACATAATTCCAGCCTTTATTGAGTTTTACGCTTGCCGGTTTACGGTATTCGTATCCTTCATCTGTCAGGGGGATTTCGGAATTTCCTTTTTGCCCGCCTCTTTTCCAGTTGGGTGCAGGGAGTAACTCGCCATTTACCCATATTTTACTGCCTTTGGTGTCCCACATTCCCGCAGGTGGTGAGTCCGTTGCAGGGGACCGCGAGAGATTATTAAACCCGATCCAGAAATTTTTCACCACATCATTATCGCTCCAGATCTTCGTATAGGCATACCATGTGGAGTTTTCTTCGGGCTTATCAATAGCTCCTTTGATGAGCGGATACCACCAATGGCGCAGTACAACTGTTCCCCCTGTTATTTCTCTGGCAGAAACTGCTTTTTCAGGATCGAAGTTTTTCTGTTCGGGAGCGAATTCCCGGGAGACATCACCTTTGTTTGCATAAGGTCCAAATAATTTCCATGCGGATGACGATTGATTGCGGTAAGGAAACGGGAGCTCTGCGAAATATTGTTTCTGATGGTCAGTGAGCCTTTCTTCGAAAGCCGCAAATTCAATGGCTTCTTTGGACGAAGGAACGCCCGCAACTGCTGTCCAGCCGCTATTTCCGCCGCCACGCCATACTCTTTCGGCAAAAGCAAGTATTCCGGGGTAAACGGGATTCATTTGTAACATATCGTCCTCTTTGCCAACGGCTCTGTCGTGCCACAGGCAAAGCTCCGCACCCAGGGCATTGGCATCACCTTTCTCTTTTTCTGATATTTTTCTATTGAAAAGAGTTACCACGGCTTCCAGAGGGTCCATGTGGTTGATGTAAAGGTGCCGCGAATCGATGTACTGGATGTTAGCGTTCCCGGCAATTTTGCCATTGTCGTCCATCCACATCTGGCGGATTGTGTTATCAGTGAAATTACCTCCCGGTTCCCAGCCAATCACTTTTTTGCCGAAGCCTTGAACGTAGGCCGTTATTTCAGGAACGAAGTTTTTGTTGGTAATTTTTACCTCATCGGCACCAATGTGGAAATAGGGGAGATTATAGGTTTCCATAAATTCCCTGATGATGTTTTTTAAAACCAACATACCCGAATCCGACTGCATGTCGAAGCCCATAGCTCTTTTAAAAGCAGCGCTGTGACCAGGCATGTCTATTTCGGGTACCAGGGTAATGTGTCTTTCGTTGCAAAAAGCTATCAAGTCCTTCAGTTCAGCTTCAGAATAATACTGGCCTTTGTTGCGAAGCATATGTTGAGGTTGGGTAAGCTGGGGAAATTGATTGCTGGCAAGTCGCCAGGCTATGTCTTCGGTAAAGTGGAAGTGAAAAACATTCAGCTTATAGCGGCTCATCACTTCAATTTGTTGCTTTAACATTTCGGGCGACATGTAATTTCTTCCCACGTCTACCATATAGCCCCTCCATTCGAATGACGGCCAGTCGGTAATTTCACAACCATTTATCATCACCCTGTTTCTCGCTAGTTGCATGAGTGTTTGTAATCCATTGAAAATTCCGTGAGCCGAATTGGCTTCCAGTAGAATTTTACTTGCGCCTACCTGCAGATGATATGCTTCTTCCTTTAGCCCTGGAGCTTCAATATTGGAAAGACTTAACTCGATATGTACCCCCTGAGGCTTAACTTCCTGTAAAATAACCTGCAAGCCCAGATTGGTTAACTGCTGCTGCAAATATGATGCTTCTTTATTCAGAGAGTTGTTTTTAATATAAACTTCCCGGCACGAGAATAACGGAAATACTTCGTTTGTCCATTGCAGCTTTTGCGGTAAGGGTAATAACGAAGGATGCTTATTTAGATCGTACACATAAGGATATACAATATGTTTCCACAGTAAATACCCGCTTCCGGCAAGGTGAAGCCCGTCGTTGGTAAAGTCTTTGTTTAACTTTCCGTCCTTATCAGCAAGAGCCGGATGAAGATCGATATAAGTATAATGATGGTCTGCGGCCTGTTGCTTTAAAATTGAATTTGTTGCCTGGATCACAGCGCTATTGACTGTATGGCCTGCAAATTTTCCAAAAGCATTATTTACCGGGAAAATACTCTGTACGTAAATCTTAGTCGTAGGAGTTTCCTGGTTCAGATAATCAGTAATCCAGAAAATATTCTTCATTACACTATCAGTAGTAATTTTCCGGGCCAGGTCGTTTGTCCCAATCAGAAGAAATACTTTTGCAGGTTTGCGTTTTGCGACTTCATCCAAACGGTGGATAACTCCTGCTGTAACATCGCCGCTGATGCCGCGGTTTTTTAAGTGCAGATCGCCAAACAGCTCACTCCATTCGGCTCCGTCGGTAATACTGTTTCCCAGGAAAATGATATCGCCCTTGGTTTGAGGAAGCGTTTTAAAATGGGTGACCCGTTGATGATAGTAAGTGCTGAAAAGACTATCTGCTAAAGCAGGTTTTTTAAGCTGTGCGAAAAGTGCACCTTCATCAAACAGGCTGATGATAAAAGCGGAAAGGAAAAGTAGTCTTTTCATAGTCAGTAATTCGGTTTTTATAGCATTAAAAATCCGGTTGAATTCACTAAAATAGTAAATTCAACCGGAAATCATTTGGATTAAAATCAATGCTTGTCCCAATGCAGGGTGTTTTAACCGAAAATTAACCGGCTTAGTTTGCTTTATTATAAGCCAGGGTAATCCAGCTGTAAACCTCAGGTGTTAGTTGTGACTCGCTTTTAATTTTAATTTTGTGAGTACACATAGCCCCAGCCCCTGATATAGGTTCCAAAATACCTTCGGGAGCTTGCCCTTTGAGGATAAGTTCGATTTCGAACCTTGTTTTGGTGGCTGGCTCAGACAGGCAAACTGCTTTTTACGCCTGAGACTTACATACGCATTTTTGGGAGCAACTTCAACATCGTCGCCGAGCTTTAACACTTCTTCCATAATTTTATCGTAAACCGGTCTCAGTTGTTCTTTTCCCTTGTATTGCTTTTCGATAAGTTCGTCGGCCGAAGCAGAGCCTGAGTCAGTTCCGTTTAACTTGTGAACAATGAGGTCGGCAAAGAAAAGTCCCAGATCGTATTTTTCTTTCAGGATTTTTACAGTTTCGCCATGTTTGCCTGTGTTGTGGGTTTTGGCAATTTCTATCCATTGGTCAATTGATTTTCCTGTATTTTTAAGCAGGTTGGCAATCATGGTTTCTTCGGTTTTCTTGTCCATTGTTTTGATTTTTAATTTTTACGTACAAAACTAATAAGCATGTCCTGTGAAAAATTGTAAAAAAGGGAAATGCTTACCGACGATAAAAAATTTTACCGAATTCGTTACGCTCGTTTGCGTATTGTTTGGGAGTGTAGCCGGTATAGCGCTTGAATTCTTTAATAAAATGTGCCTGATCGAAATAGAGGTCGAGCATATTATCTCTGTAAAACATGGTGTCGTTCGAATTTGCCCAGGCATGGTAAAATGTTTGGAAACGTATAATGCTGGCCAGTGTTTTGGGCGAAATTCCCAGATGGTCCTTGAAGAGCATGTCAAGGTATCGTTTTGAATATCCTGTTTTCCGTTCCAGCTCTTTGATTTCTATCAAGCCTGATGTTTCTCTGATAGACGACACGGAGTAATCGATAATGGCATTATGCCGGTTCGTTGTACGGATAATCTTCACGAGAAAATCCTGAAGCACTTCGATTTTGGCCATTGGATCGGGAGTGTTGGTGAGCTGTTCTATTATTTGACGGCCAATCATTCCGTAAATATCGCGAAAGCTGAAAATGCGATTCACAATCTCGGAAGCCGAATAACTTGTAAACCTGTGAACTCCGCTGGGCGATAATTCAATTCCTATGGTTCCCGTAATTCGTGCATGCGAGCTCAAGGTAACCGGACGATCCCAGATGCCGATAAAGAAAATGTCCTGATCCTTGTAATCGGTTTTTATTCCCTGGTCGATCGTTGACAGGCCGTTCAGGTAAGAGTAGATGAATTTGGCCCTTCCGTTGGGAGCAATTACCCGGTTGTCTTCCACCGGTACGCCAAAATCGCTTTCGAACAACCAGAACGAATCAATATATGGCTGCAGCTCCAGGCGTGGAAGGAAGATTTTAAGAATCATCAGTTCAAATTTGCTTTGCAAGATAGTATTTTGAGCAGAAATATGTCCTTTTATTTGACCTTTCAGAATTCCCTTTCGTTATTCAGAGGTTATTTTATTGTCTCCGCACGCAACTTTTTGTTTAATGCAATGTTTTTTATTTAACGAAAAAAGTTAAACAGGAATGATTGTTTTTTACCATTGTAATTTTGCCTTGATTGCTTTCAAACCTGGACTTAAGAACAAAATTAATCAACTGTTGCATTCATGAATTTGGTTGATATACTGATTGTTGAGGATAATCCAGGCGATGCGCGTATTATTAAAGAAGTACTTGGTAATAAAAACACAATCTTTTGCATGCATGTGGTTCATGATGGACTGGAAGCTTTGAATTTTCTCCATAAAAAAGATAATTATTCTCTGGCGCCACGTCCCGATCTGATACTGCTTGATTTGAATCTTCCAAAGAAAGATGGGCGCGAAGTTCTGGCTGAAATTAAAGGCGACGTTCAACTGCGGCAAATTCCTGTTGTTGTAATGACTTCGTCGAATGCTGAAGAAGATATTTTCCGTTCATACGATCTGCATGCGAACTGCTATATTTCCAAACCACTGGAATTAGATCAGTTTGAAATTGCGGTTAAATCTATCGAAGATTTTTGGTTTTCATTGGTCAAATTGCCCAGGAGAAACAATGATATTTAGTCCTGTTTTGGGATTTGGGGGTTAGGTGTTTTATTTAGATTCGAAACTGTTATATATCCGTTGTATGGAAGGTACCCCATTTAATGATAAGAGCTTTAGGGTGTTAATTGCAGAAGATAACCCCGGGGATGTTTATCTTATTAAAAACTATTTATCCCCTTTGGATTTTAAGGTTACAAATTCGGTAACTTTAAAAGATGCTATTTTTAATAGTCTAAATTCCAGGTTTGATGTTGTTTTGCTCGATCTTGGCCTTCCCGATAGTATAGGTCTTAACACCCTGCGAAAGATTATCCAGGCTGGGGTTGAGATTCCCATTATTGTTATGACCGGACTGGATGATGAAGAAATAGCTGTGCAGGCTGTTAAGGAAGGTGCTCAGGATTATCTTGTGAAGAACAGTATAACTTCCGAAGCCTTAGTTCGTTCCATCCGCTACAGTATTGAACGAAAAAATATTCAGGACATAAAGGAGCGGAACACCTTGCGGTTTTCTATACTTTCGTCGGCTACCGTTGCCATGAATGAGTGTAATGATGTTTTCTCCATATACCGTATAGTTTGCAATAATGTATTAAGATTATTGGGCAAAGCCCGTATTTGTTATTTCGATTTTCTCCATGATGATGATATCCGCGATTGCCAAAATTGTAACGGATTAAGTTCTTTACTGTCGGGAGAGAATTACGATTTTTTATTTAACGGGAAACTCAACAACTTATCAACCATTACCGACTTAAAAGAACGTCTGTTGCCCTATATGGGTGATGTAACCGCAGGTAATTTGTATGTTGTGGGCTTTTCGCGTGAAGAACAGCATTACGGCGGTACATTTATATTTTCTGAATCGGCTTTAGAGAATAACGATAAAGATATAATTGAGGCAATTTCTAACCAGGCATCTTTAAGCATTCACCGTAGGGTTATTGAAACTCAGCTCCGCGAAAGCGAGAGCCGGTACAGGATTTTATTTGGAGAAGCCACACAGGCCAAGGATGCCTTACAATTGCTGAATGAAGCCCTGGATTTGAAGGTGCAGGAGAGAACTGCCGAGATATCAGAAATTAATGAGCTGTTGCATCTTGAGTTGGCCGAGCACCAGAAAACTATGGAAAAGCTTAAGGAGAGTGCAACTCATTTGAAGGAGATAAATGCAATGAAGGACAAATTTTTCGGCATCATTGCACACGACCTGAGAAATCCTTTTTCAATTTTATTGGGATCGTCGGAATTACTGATGAACTATATAGATAGCATGAGTATTGCCGATATTAAAAAAAATAGGTCATTCGGTT
>JAJYAG010000285.1 GCA_021779665.1 Bacteroidota bacterium
TTCTCGGCTACGCGTGCATTCAAAACCGACTGGTTGATAAATTCACTCGCTTTGGAGGCATTCCCGTTGGCAATCTGAAAAGAATGGTTAAGCTGTTCAAAATGCTGCATCTGATTCTGAGCCCCCTCGGATATTTCTTCCGAGGTTGCCGAAATTTCCCTTGTAGAAACGGTAAGATCGGCAGCGGCAGTACGTACCCCGGACAAAACTTTATTAAGCGATTCTACCATTCTGTTGATATATGAGCCCAGTTCCTCCAGCTCATCGTTCGAGTTTATTCTGACTTTTTGCTGAAGATCGCCTTCGGCAACTTTTTTACTAACACTTGTAATCTGCTTTACGGCAGTAAGAATCCGAACCACAACCAATATTCCAATAACTATTGCAATTGCAATGATAATGAGCCCCACAGCACTCATCTGAAAAATTGCCGAACGCGCCTGATTGTTGGTTTTTTCACGACTGCTTGTGACGACAAAAATACCCCTCAACTCATCTTCCTTCACATGCCGGCCCGATTTTGTAACAGCATGGCACTCAAGGCAACCCTTTGATTTCTCCATAAAAACAGGACGCATCACCATCAGCGAGTCCGTTTCCTTATCCACATAACTAATCTGTTTAGATTTTTCTTTAGCGAACTGATCAAAAAACACCATATCTTTCTGCAAAGCAACATGATGAGGATTTTCAGGCTCTAACGATGAAATGCGAAACTTGTAGGATTGATCGAATTCGTTTTTAAACATCGATGTTTGCTGGTCTTCCTGCTCAAGAACACTTGAACCATCCTGGTGATGAACCAGGTACTCCTGGATACTCATTGTAAGAATTGCAGCACTTTTATCTTCAAGCTGATCAGTTCCTTGCCTTTTAATTTTTATAGATGAAATTGAAACAGAAATAACAGTACATACCAGTACTGGTACATAAACCAGAATAAGTAACTTTCGTCTGAGGGTCATCTTGCTGGATTTTTTAAGCTATTAGTTAAATTAAATTTAAATAAAAAATTGAAAATGAAACCTATAGAATTCTCGTTTTTTTGCTAAAAAAATAATCCAACACTTTGCGCAACTATTTTATAGTTCAACCATCATAAGTAAAACCATTCCCAATGAGAACTATTTTACTAACGACTTTTTTAGCCCTGATCTGTTTTACTGCTTTCTCTCAAAAAAATATGGACGATGTTGTTTACCTTAAAAACGGAAGCAAGGTCAAAGGGACTATTATTCAGCTGTATCCCGATTCTATTGTTCAGATCAAACAACTGGACGGGAGTATGTGGTTTTTCCTGATGAAAGATATTTCTCTGATTGCTAAGGAAGATAACATCAAACCCCGCCATTTAATCACCGATGGTAAAGGTTTTCAGCTTGGAGTCGAAGCTGGTTTCCTGATTGGAACTGGTGGAGTTGAAAAGAATTCGCCATTTGGAATTCATGCAATTGGTTCATACCGGATTATTCCAAATTTTGCTGCAGGCCTTGGAGCAGGTCTTGAATTTCTGAACCATACCCTGCTCCCTATATACATTGACATGAGATATTATATGAACAAAAAGTTTTATTCCCCTTACCTCTTTGTACAAGGCGGTGTAATACTTCCACTCGATAAAGAATATAATATTGAATGGAACACCACTTATAAAGCCAAGCCTGGATATATGATCAATCCCGGCATAGGTATACTTTTCCCGATGAATGAAAAAACAGCACTTTCAATCAGCTTTTCATACAGGTACAATGAATTCAGCTATGAACGCATTACACCTAAACTGCCCGACTATACAAGAATTGAACAAATGAACAGGTTTAACCTGAAATTTGGATTCCTGATAAGATAATGTATAAACCGTAATAAAAAGAATTTACTATGAATCTGAATTATTGTATTCAAAACAGCAAATCGCTTGCAATGATTTTATTGCTTGCCATGGTAGCGGTTTCATGCCAGGACAAAGTGCTTGAACGTTACAAAGTTAACTCACCAGTATATCTCTCATACGAAGATCTGCGAAAAGCGGTGTCGATAGAAGCGCCTGTGCCTTTGAAAAATCCGGGAAAAATCTATTTCAAGGACAACTATATTTTTATAAACGAATACTTTAAAGGGATCCATGTTTACGACAACTCAGATCCCAAAAATCCGGTTTCCAAAGGTTTTATTAATATTCCCGGCAATGTAGACATCGCAATTAAGGAGCAGACCTTGTATGCTGACAGTTATATCGACCTGGTAGCAATCGACATCAGCGACCTGACAAAGATTAAGGAAACTTCACGCATCCAGAATGTATTTCCCTATGCTGTACCTGTAAATGAGGCAGGGATCATAACTGAGACTTTGGACCAGAGTAGGGGCGTGGTCTTAGAATGGAAAGTAACCGAGGTTGAAAAGGAAATTAAAAACTCCGGTCAAAACCCTCAAATCATGTTTTATGAAGATTTCGCATTTGCCAAAAATTCTGCTGATGGCGCTTTCCGGGCGACTTCCACTTCGCTTTCCGGAAGCAATGTTTCGGCAATGGGTGTTGGCGGATCTATGGCCAGATTTGCAATTAAGGATAACGCATTGTATGTATTAACAAACTCAAGCATAAGGGTGATCAATATTTCAGACATGAACCATCCTGTTGCAATCAATACAAACATAAACAGCTGGGGCATTGAAACAATATTTTTAAGAGATAACTATATGTACATTGGGGCAAACAACGGAATGTCCATTTACGACATTTCCGAAAACCTGAATCCAAAGTTACTCTCCACTTTCAGTCATATCACCTCGTGCGATCCGGTGGTTGTGCAGGACGATTATGCATTTGTGACACTGCGATCCGGTCGTACATGCAGAAACAATCTCACCAACCAACTTGATGTAATTGATATTAAGGATAAGAAAGCTCCCAAATTATTAAAGTCATACAGCTTTATCAATCCAAACGGTCTTGGAATTGACAATACCACACTGTTTATCTGCGATGGCACTGATGGTTTGAAAATATATAATGCAAAAGACATTTATAATATAACCAGCAATCCCATTGCTCATTTTAAAGACATTCAGGCAACTGATGTGATCCCAGTAGATGGCTTATTATTCATGATTGGAGACGATGGTTTCTACCAGTACGATTATGCATCGGTTCCCAACATAAAACTTTTAAGTAAAATACTGGTAGAAAAATAGTTCTGATATTAAGATTCTATCAGCTTTAAAAATTGACAGTCGGAGAAAATGGACGTTTTATCGGTTAAAGGCAATTATTTGTCAAATTGAGGAACTTAAATGAATCCTTTACATTTAATTTTGGTTTAATATGACTAAATTTAAGTATAGAATTTTTAACAAACCATTAAACCAGGAAAACATGAAAAAACTTCTATTATCGTTGGCTGTTGTTGCTTTAGTTTTAACAAGTTGCGACTTGTTTGGGGATTTGGACGATATCAATTTTGAAACCGATTTTTCAGCATCTTACAATGTTAGTGTAACCAATGACAGTGCAAAGCTGGATAAAATCATTAATCTGAAAGATGATCCGGATATTCAAAAATATCAGGATAAGCTTAAAGAAGTTACAATTGACAGTGTAATTCTTTCGGTATCGGACTATACAGGTGTTGCAAACAACAAACTGAATGGTTCAGTAAAGTACAGCGAAGTTACATCAACCAGCCCTATTCTGTTTGCTACAATTACCAATCTTGCACTTGAAAACGGAGCTAAAACAAAAATTATAGCTGCCCCGGCAGTGATAGCGGCTGCTCAGGCCATCATGAAAGATAAAAAAGAAATAAAAGTGTACCTCAGAGGCAAAACTACAGGCACTGCTAATTTTACCCTTAACGTAAAATATTATGTGACTGTTAAGGCTGAGGCTTTGAAGTAGTTCTTAAAATATTTTTTTAATAAGAAGGGTGGCAAACAAGTCACCCTTTTATTTTTGCCATTTTCAATTGTTCACTTATCTAAAGCCAAAGCCTCTTTCCTTTCTGCGTGGGCAATAACTTCTTCTACTTGCCGGATTCCGATACTTTTTGCCACAATTTTCTTTTTCCTGTCTAAAACAAAAATTGTAGGCTTTACGAAAACATTATACAACTCCTGATATTCGGCACTATAAGGAACGGCATTTATCCATCCATACAATTTATGCTGGTTTACAAAATCAACCCATCTTCGTTTTTCGTCCACGGATGATATACTATGAATAGCCAGAACTTTTACTCCCATCTTTGCTAATTTTGGATAAATGGAATCGTAAAGTATGGGAATATCTTTCTGACAGTGCCCGCAATCAATACTCCAGAAAACCAATACCGTATAATCGGAAATTATCTGTTCCATATAAAGCGGGGTTCCTAATCTGAGACTACTTTTCACAGCCGAATCAGCTTGAGCAGCAATAAAATG
>JAJYAG010000286.1 GCA_021779665.1 Bacteroidota bacterium
GTTTCCGGCCAAACCTACGATTATATAGTGAAGCTGGTTCGTGAATATGGCAAATACCCGCTTCAATTGGGCGAATACAGTGAATAGAAAAAGAGAACCAAAACAAATTTTATTTAAATGTTATAGCATGAAAAAAATAATCTTTACCGCCTTGTTTGTCATGATTGCAGCGGTTTCCCATTCCCAGAATGGCGATGGAACCTCAGCTTCAAAACAGAACGACTCTAAGATGCAATGGTGGAAGGATGCCAAGTTCGGCATGTTTATCCATTGGGGAATTTATTCGGTACCTGCCGGAAAATGGGGCGACAAAACAACTTATGGGGAGTGGATTATGCATTCGGCCAAGATACCGCGCGCCGAATATGCGGCTTTGGCAAAACAGTTCAATCCAACCCAGTTTAATGCCGAAGAATGGGTGAAGCTGGCCAAAGATGCCGGCCAGAAGTACATTGTAATCACGTCGAAGCATCACGATGGCTTTGCCATGTTTGGCTCGAAAGCCGATCCATACAACATTGTGGATGCAACACCTTTCAAGCGCGATGTTCTGAAAGAACTGGCCGAAGCTTGCCGCAAATATGACATGAAGCTTGGATTTTACTATTCACAGGCGCAGGACTGGTACCATCCCGGCGGAGCAGTCTCCGGCAATGTAGAATGGGACGAAACGCACAAGGGCGATATGGCTAAGTATGTGGACGAAATTGCCATTCCACAGGTGAAAGAAATACTTTCGAACTATGGCGATATTGCTGTATTGTGGTGGGATACGCCTACCAACATGACCAGGGAAATGGCCCAGAAGCTTGCCGATCTTACAAAGCCATATCCCAACCTGATAACAAACAACCGTTTGGGTGCTGGTATGGGCGGTGATCTCGAAACACCAGAGCAGTTTGTTCCGGCAACAGGTTTTCCCGGTCGTAACTGGGAAGTGTGTATGACCATGAACGGTCACTGGGGATACAATGCCTGGGACGACCGCTGGAAAAGCACCGATGATTTATTAAAGAAACTTATTGATATCGTGAGCAAAGGGGGAAACTTTTTGCTGAATGTCGGTCCGAACGCCTATGGTGTTATTCCCGAAGTATGCCAGCAAAATCTTCGCGAAATGGGTAGCTGGCTTAAATTAAATGGCGAAGCTGTTTACGGAACACAAGCCAGTCCGTTTCCATATCTCTCCTGGGGAAGGGCTACACGCAAGGGCCAGACACTGTATCTGCATGTTTTCGACTGGCCTGCTGATGGCAAGCTAAATGTACCTTTTGGTAACAAAGTAACCAAAGCTTACCTGCTTGCTGATAAAAAGAACAGTTTAAAGGTAATTCCGGGAAAAGACAGGGCTGTAATTCAGCTTCCATCGTATGCTCCCGATAAAATTGCATCGGTTATAGCTGTTGAGTTTACAGGTGAACCGGTTGTGCAGCCCGTCCCTTCTCAGGGAGCGAAGGTAAATGCAACTTCGGCAGCCGAAAATACAAGTGCCGCCAGCGTTAATGATGGAGATCCAAAAAACAGGTGGCAGGCAGCTCAGGGGGTAAAATCGGCCACACTGGAGATCGACCTTGGAAAACCTGCAGCCATTCAGTGCCTCTCACTGGTTGAGCCCTGGCATCCCTGGGATGGTCGCCGCCAGAAAATTGACCTGCAATATCTGGATGGAGCAAACTGGAAAAGTATTTTAAATATTGAAACCAGCGGAACAGGTATCACCAGAAATTTTCCTCCTGTAACTGCTCAAAAATTCAAGGTACTTATTCAAAACGAAAAAGACTCTCCGGCGCTCAATGAGCTTATACTGTTCAGGGCCGAGTAAAGGCAACTGTTTTCAGAAAACGTTTCCGTAATTTGGAAACGTTTCTGAAATCGTTTCCGGCAATAAATCAACTGTTTTCAACCATAATGGCTTCTGCAGTCATTATTTTTACTTATCTGCTAATGGCTTAAGTTCTATAATTTGATAATGACTACAATAAAACTACTTATTCTTTTACCGGCTCTCGTATTCATCTGCAATACGAGCGGTCTGGCCCAGAATAATCTTTCGGCTTTTAAAGGCACGGAAGTGAAAATAAGTGACTCCTGGCTTAAAAGCCGCGAAAATTTAAACACGGCTTACCTTTATCAGCTAGATCCGGAGCGCCTTCTGCATAATTTCAGAGTCAATGCCGGCATTCCGTCAAGTGCACAACCGCTCGAAGGGTGGGAGAGTCCGCAGTGTGGCTTAAGAGGCCATTTTACGGGTCATTATCTTTCAGCTTGTGCTATGCTTATCAGCCGGTATAACGATCCGGTATTGAAAAAGCGACTCGATTATATGGTTGATGTGCTCTCGCAATGTCAGCAGAAGCTTGGTGGAAAATACCTGAGTGCTTTTCCGGAGGCCGACTTTGATACCCTCGAAAAGAAGTATGGTGAGGTATGGGCTCCTTACTACACTTATCATAAAGTCATGCAGGGGCTGCTCAATGTGTATGATGCCACCGGAAATAAAAAGTCACTGGATATGGTAATCCAAATGGCGGATTATGTGAGGATAAGAATGGAAAAGCTGCCTGAGCAGGAGATTGAAAAAATTTTATTTA
This sequence comes from Bacteroidota bacterium, assembly GCA_021779665.1. Classification (GTDB taxonomy): domain Bacteria; phylum Bacteroidota; class Bacteroidia; order Bacteroidales; family JAAUTT01; genus JAAUTT01. Next base: position 2,592 of record JAJYAG010000286.1, read on the forward strand.
CAGCACAGGGCAACCCTTCCAACGAAGCTGGCGGAATGAATGAAGTGCTTCATAACTTGTATGCTGATACAAAAGATCCGGCACATCTGAAACTGGCATCCCTGTTCGACCGCAAATGGCTAAGCGAGCCACTGTCCCGAGGAAAAGATGTTTTGTCGGGGTTACACTCCAATACCCACATTGCTCTTGTAAATGGCTTTGCCCGAAGGTACGAAAACACCCACGACCAGTATTACTGCGATGCAGTTGTAAACTTCTGGGATATGCTCCTGCATCACCATTGTTATGCCAACGGATCGAGCAGTGGACCCAGGCCAATTGCAACCACTCCAACCTCACGGATTGCCGAGCACTGGGGTATGGCCGATCATTTAAGTGCCACACTCACGGGTGAAATTGCCGAGTCGTGCGTTACCCACAACACCCAGAGACTTTCCGCAGACTTGTTTCGCTGGACGGCATCGCCTGTGTATGCCGATGCCTATTTCAACACCTTCTACAATGCTGTTTTGCCAACACAGAACATGGACAATGGAAGTGTGGTTTATCATCTTCCGCTCGGTTCGCCGCGTACAAAATTGTTTTTAAAGGAAAGCGATTTCCGTTGCTGCAATGGATCGGCTATTGAAGCTTTTGCAAGTTTGAACACCAATATTTACTTTCACAACGACAGCAATATATGGGTAAACCTTTTTATTCCTTCGGAGCTCAACTGGAGTCAAAAGGGAGTTGTGCTAACCCAAACCACCAATTTCCCTGAAGAGCCAAAAACTGCAATTAAAATATCGTGCCGCAGGAAAACTGCTTTCTCTCTTAATCTCCTTATTCCATCCTGGGCAGCCGGTGAAACAAAAATTCTGGTCAATGGCAAGCCGGTGAATGCGACTGTTAAGTCTGCTTCTTTTGTAACAATCAGCCGCGAATGGACAAGCGGCGATGTGGTGGAACTTGAGTTTGCTTACAAATTCTGGTTAAAAAGCATGCCCGACAATCCCAATGTAATCGCCTGCTTTTATGGTCCTGTGATGCTTGCTTTCGAAACAAGCCGGGAATTAATCCTGAAAGGAGATCAGGAATCTGTTCTGAAAAGCCTGTCAAAAGATAACGGAGCAATGAGTTTTCAATTGAAGAATAACAGTGAGGTTTATAAGCTTTTACCTTTTTACAAAGTTACGGGGCAATCGTACGGTGTGTATGCTACCATCCGGAATGAATATTAGTATTAATTATTAAGAATTATGAAAAATATACTGCTGATAATTTTTGTTTTTACAACATTTTGTAATAGTTGGGCGCAGAAAAACGACTGGACAGAAAATCTCGATTTTTCGGCCATGGTGCAACAGGTGCCGGCATCGAATAAATTTACCGAACCGGGGTTTTATGTATGGTGTGGCTCAGTAACCAAAGGGAAAGACGGGAAATACTATATGCTTTATTCGCGCTGGCCTCTGGCCGATGGCTTCGACGCATGGCCTGTTACCTCCGAAATAGCCGTTGCCATAGCTGATAATCCCGGCGGACCATACAAACATTTAAAAGTAGCCCTGCCTGCCCGCGGAACAAAATTCTGGGATGGTTCGGCCACTCACAACCCGGCCGTGGTTTACAATAAAGGGAAATATTACCTGTATTACATGGGAACAAGTTCCACTGCGCCTTTAAAAAAGGGCGAGGCTTACAGCGGTAACTGGTGGCACTACCGGAACAGTCAGCGTATTGGTGTGGCTGTGGCCGATAATCCCGATGGTGAGTGGAAACGGCTCGACAAACCTGTTTTGGATGTCAGTGCCGATTCAACAGCTTTCGATGCCTTGATGGTTTC
>JAJYAG010000011.1 GCA_021779665.1 Bacteroidota bacterium
AACACCGTTCATAACAGCTTTTTCGCCACTGGTACCGGAAGCTTCAAGCGGACGTGTAGGGGTATTGAGCCATACATCCACTCCCTGAACCAAATGCTTGGCTAAGTCCATGTCGTAATTCTGAAGGAAGATAATTTTTCCCACAAACTCAGGACGTCGCGAAATTTCTACGATCATCTTGATCAGGTCGGCTCCAGCCTTGTCTGCCGGGTGTGCTTTTCCTGCAAACAGGAACTGAATAGGCATTCCGGGATTATTTACGATTCGTGCCAAACGGTCAATGTCCCTGAATAAAAGATGCGCACGTTTATAAGTGGCAAATCTGCGGGCAAAACCAATGGTAAGTGTAAACTTGTTTATCTTTTCCGAAATTTCTACCAGATGCTTCGGGTTTTCGTACCTTTTAATGGTCGATTCCTTCATCCGGTTTTTAATGAAGTCGATAAGCTTTTTTCTCTGTCCGTTACGAAGTTTCCAGATCTCCTTATCGGGAACGGAATAAATCTTATCCCAGGTTTCTTTATTAATTTGTTTGGTAAGGAAATCTTCACCAAAATATTTCTGATAAAGGGCTTTCCATTCCTTTGATGCCCAGGTTGGAAGATGGACACCATTGGTAACATAACCAATGTGAATCTCATCGGTAGTATAACCGGGCCAAAGCGTACTGAAAATTTCCTTACTTACATGCCCATGAAGCCTTGACACCCCATTCACTTCCTGCGAAAGATTGGCCGCAAGATAACTCATGGAGAACCTTTCGTGAGGATCAAGTGCATGGATTTTCCCTAAGCCCATAAATTGAGCCCAGCTTATTTTCAACCGTTCAGGATAGTGCGACATGTACATGCGTACCATATCTTCCTCGAACGAGTCGTGACCGGCAGGGACCGGCGTATGAGTTGTAAATAATGTAGATGCCCTTACAATTTCCAGAGCTTCGGAAAAAGTGAGATTCTTCTCATTAATATAAAAATGAAGCCTTTCGAGTCCTATAAACGCAGCATGGCCTTCGTTGCAATGGTAAAGATCAGACTTAATTCCCAGAGCCTTTAAAGCACGGATACCACCAACTCCAAGCAACAACTCCTGTTTAAAGCGGTTTTCGTTATCGCCGCCATATAACTGGTGAGTAATGGAGCGGTCGTGTGGCTGGTTATCTTCAAAATCAGTATCGAGCAGATACAAATCAATCCTTCCTACCTCAACCTTCCAGATACGGGCGTAAAGAGTGCGCCCGGGAAGAATAATGCTGATGGTCATCCAGTTGCCATCTTTATCGCGAATAGGAGTGGTAGGCGTTTTTGAAAAATGCTGTGGTTCGGAAACAACAAGCTGATCACCGTTTACGGATATCACCTGGCGGAAATATCCAAAACGATAGAGCAATCCTATACCCACAAGATTTACATTCGAATCGGAAGCTTCCTTGAGATAATCGCCGGCAAGAATTCCAAGCCCCCCTGAATAAATCTTCAGAGAACTGTGAAGGCCATATTCCATACTGAAATAGGCAATATGCGGCGACTTCTTCTCGTCTTTTTCGGCCATATATGCCTGAAAACGGGTATAAACCTTATTGAGCTTTTCAAGAAATTCGTTATCGGTTTCCAACTTAAGCAACCGGTTATAAGATATCATTTCGAGGAAAACAATGGGGTTTTTATCGCTTTCCTGCCAAACAGAAGGATCGATGGATTCAAACAGATCTTCAGCATCGTTGTTCCAGCACCACCAAAGGTTCTTCGAAAGTTCCTCAAGAGCTGATAACCTCTGTGGTATATATTTTTGAACCAATAAGCGTTTCCACTTCGGATAAGAGATCATCTGGTATTTTTCTACATGAGGCACCTGATCTATTACACTTTCTTTTTCAAACACCTGGCCTATTCTGGATTCCACCTTTCTTATAGCAATATCAAATGCAGTTAAATAATATGTTACGAAATTCTTCCAAAGGGCAATTTTGGAGAGAGCAAAGGCATTGTCGCGCAATTTATTAAGCTGTTCTATATTTAATTGCAGCGCTTTGTAAAGGGTATCGGCAATGGAAGAAACAACTTCCGCATCGTTGTCGTCAGTCCTGTTTACAATGGAAATTGCATCTTTAGGAAATCCCTCTTCATTTTCGACCCATAGGCCAAATCCGGCTAGAGTAGTAGTGATAGTCGGAACGCGGAAAGCAAGGCTTTCAAGCGGCGTGTACCCCCAGGGTTCATAGTAGGATGGGAAAACGGTGTAATCCAATCCTATAAGCACCTGATAATAGGGTAGATTAAAAATGCCATCGGCGCCATTCAGATAGCAGGGAACAAAAACCACTTTTACTTTCTGGTCGGGCAAATTAAGCAGGCCAACACTGTTTATCCTGTTCATGATGGGATCGTATTCCACATCGTGCAGATTGTGAGTAAGCACTTTACCACCAGTGTGCGTTTTTTCGGTCCCGCTGAAAATGTTAAGCAGATCTTTCCTGGGACCATAGTGATTAGCCGGTATAAATACAAAAGCAACCATGTTTTTGGTTATCCCGCTTTTACGGTTCAATTCACCGAGTGCGTCAATAAAAATATCGATCCCTTTGTTTTTGAACTCATATCTCCCGCTAATACCCACAAGTAAAGAGTCATCAGGCAACTTTTCACCGGTTAATGCACTGGCAACCCCGAGCATTTTATCCCGTGCGGTTTGACGCTGATTATCGTAAATATCGTGAGGTGGCACAAAAGTATCCTCGAACCCGTTTGGAGTAACCAAATCAACATTCTTTTCGAGGAACTGCGCACATTCTTTGGCCGTAATATCGCTGACGGTTACAAAACTGTCGGCATTTTTAGCTGCCAGCTTTTCAAGTGATTGTTTTGCAATTACGTTAAATTCAACCGCTTTAACATCGCCGTTATATTGTGACAACTTTCCATAAAGTGCCTGTTGGTTGCCGGCAATCGATCGTCCTACAACAGTTGCATGGGTAGTAAAAATTGTCCCTACCTGAGGCATGTTGCTTTTAAGGTAGAGTACCCCTGAACCGGTCATCCATTCGTGAAACTGCGCCACTACCTTATCGCGGATACTTAAATGAAACCTTGTGAAGCTTTCGATTACCTTGGCAGCGGCATATCCAAATAGCACGGGTTCAACATAATCCCAGCCGCCGGTAAGAGAATCGAGTTTGTAAGTTTCCCAGAATGCTTTAAAAATACTGTCCTTCTGAGGAAGAAAAGCCATAAAGTCGACAATAACAACAATAGGACTGCCATTGATATTCCACCTTCCCACTCTGATTCCTAATCCTTCCTCGGCTGCTTTGCTTCTCCACGATTTAAACAACTGGCTGTCCTCCATAAATTCGGGATTTGCATTTGTATCCCTCCATACATCGGGTCCAATCAGTATGTAATTATCCTTTAACTGGTCTACCAGCGTTAGCGCCTTGGTTGAAATAACTGTATGAATTCCTCCTACTTTATTACAAACTTCCCAACTTGTCTCAAAAAGATAGTCGGGAGCAATATGACCTTTGCTCGTACTTTCACTCATTATTTTCAATTTTTTTTAATGCTCTATAATTTGAGGTATTTCCTTCTCATCAGAACTTTTGCTCTTTGTTGCTGCTTTTTTTTCTGATTTTGCTTTACCTGTAGCCTTGGTCTTCTTTTCGGTTGTTTTTACCTGTCCCTTTTCGTATTGTGCAATAAGCTGATCCTTTTCCTCCAGAAGTTTTCGAAGTTGTTCAACTTCATCACTTTTACCTATCGTCGCAGAGTTTTGTACCCTGATAGTAAAATCACTGAGAACATTCATATAATTAATAAATGCATCGTACGGCGAACTAAACGGGTTTGGGTTAATGCTGTGGGCTCCTCCGGAGAAAAACTTAGTAGACATATAATAGAAATGATCGCTGTTTTGCAGATATTTCCAATCGATATGAATTTTAGGGTCGGAACACTCGTTTACCAATTCACGCAGCGAATATAGCTTATTAAATGCTTCGTTCTGCATATCGTTGCCCAGCCATGCGGTTATGTCCCGTTCTTCATCGGCCCAAGAAACAGGATATTCCATGGATACAGGCGCAATAGTCTGCTGGTTATTAATTACATCCGATGGTGTGCTGAATGAAAATTCGTCCAGCAATTGTTTTGGTAAATGACCTATAAAATTTAATATTCCTGATGATGCCGGCTGACGGCCTCCCATGGCTTCAAAATCGAAGAATATATTTATGTTTTCTTCTTTTGGCTCAAGTAAATGAAGCCAATGACGGAACTTATCGACTGTCAGCGGATACTCGCTCCAGTTTTTATTCGAGAATTTGATGGAAATATCGTCGCTCAACCTAAAGTTCCTGAGCAAAAGTTTAAGCCTGGGATTTAACCCACTACAATAAAGGTAATTTGGACTTTTCCATCCAAGAACCTGACGTGCTCCTTCAGTTATCATCCCGTCAAAACCAAGTTCCAGAATATCATTTCCTATCTGATCGGAATAAATAAGTTCAGTATTCCTGAAAACTTTTGTATCCTGATTGAAATATTTTTTAATCTTCTCCCGATGGCGCAAAACCTGTTTGGTAAATTCTTCCTTACTCGCCAGCGATGCCAGCGAATGAGAATCGGTTTCGCATAAAAATTCCACGCATCCGGTATTTGCCAGCGATTGAAATCCCTGAAGCACTTCCGGAGCATATAATTCAAACTGGTCAAGAGCTGTACCCGATATGGACAAAGCAAACTTAAACCCCCCACCGCTTTCCAGAATTGCATTATGCAAAACCTTAATTGCAGGAAGATAGCAGCTGTCGGCCATCTTTCTCAAGGTGGACTCGTTGGTATAATCATTATAATAGTAATGGTCGTTACCTATATCAAAAAACCTGTAACGCTTCAAGCGAAACGGCTGATGTACCTGAAAATACAAGCAAATTGTTTTCATCCTCTCATTTTTGTTGATTCAACTACTAACTGTAAACCATATCGTAAACTTCTTTAACCTTTTGTGCTGAAGTTTCCCATTTTAACCCTTCTACTTCAATTTTACCATGTTTGGTAAACATAGTATGAAGCGCAGGATAGTTCAGAATACCATAAATAGCGTCGGCCATTGCATTAATATCCCAAAAATCGACCTTAACAGCATGGTTAAGAATTTCGGCAACGCCCGACTGATGTGAAATAATTACAGGAACATTGGACTGCATTGCTTCCAGCGGAGAAATTCCAAAAGGCTCGGAAATGGAGGGCATAACATATACATCGCTCATGTAAAACATACGATATACATCGTCGCCGCTTAAAAATCCGGTGAAATGAAACTTATCCATAATCTTTAATTTAGCTGCGCGGGCAATCATTTTATTCATCATGTCGCCACTTCCTGCCATAACAAACCGAACATTGTCCATCCGTTGAAGTACCTTATGGGCAACTTCAATAAAATATTCCGGACCTTTTTGCATTGTGATCCTTCCAAGAAAAGTTACGATTTTTTCGTTAAACGGCCGCTCGGTAATTAAATTTTCTTTTATCGCAACCGGTTCAACAGCATTGTATACGGTCACTACCTTTGCCGGATCTACATCGTATTTTTCTATAACTATTTTCCGGGTGAGATTACTTACTGTAATAACTTTGTCGGCTAACTGCATTCCCTGTTTTTCTATAGCAAAAACTTCGGGATTAACGTTACCCCCACTACGATCGAAGTCGGTAGCATGCACATGCACCACAAGTGGTTTTCCCGAAACAAGCTTGGCAGCTATCCCGGCCGGATAGGTAAGCCAGTCGTGAGCATGGATGATATCAAACTCAACTTCGGCACCCAAAACTGAGGCTACCAGCGCGTAGTTGGATATTTCCCGAAATAAATCCGGGCCATACTTACCTGTGAATTCAAGTTTGCCAATCTGTTCGGTTTCTTCGCTTACAGTGGAATATTGCTTACGCTGCGAAATCTGTTTTTTATATTCAACGGGATCCATGTAAGGGATCAGATTCACTCCCACCTGAACAAGATTAAGTTCGCGCATAAACCCTTCGATACTGAAATTTCTCTTAACAACCGGAATCTGGTTTGCTCCAATAAGGCTGACAGCATCATTTTCCTCATCGCCAAAAGCTTTTGGAACAACAAAAGTTACATCGAGATCGGGAATCTTTGAAAGGCCTTTGGTGAGACCATAACAGGCGGTACCTAACCCCCCGGAAATGTGGGGTGGAAATTCCCATCCAAACATTAAAATTTTCATACGTCTTTAGGATTTATATGATTCAAGTAATTTGAACATTTGTAATAAAGCGGCTACACTCCATGCCTGAGATATAGCTCCTTTTGCCTGATGTGGCGGATCTCCGTTATATATCTCCGATATCGATCCAATCCCATGATTCATCATCTCCTCCTCAAATCCGTACAAAATATTCTTAATATGAGATACACCCGAGTTTTTATGAAGTTTCAAATATGCCGTTGAATATGGTTCCAGTAACCACGGCCATACAGTACCCTGATGGTACGATTTATCCCTGTTTTCGTGATCTCCCTCGTACGATCCTTTATAGTCGATATTTTTGGGAGACAGTGTTCTTAATCCCCGCGGCGTTAATAATTCTGAAGTAACTACGTCGATAACTGCTTTTTTCATTTCTTCAGTTAAGGGTGAATGATCCAGAGCAGCCGCAATAATCATATTCGGTCGAACCGACCAGTCTTTCTGGACTCCGTTAACATAATCGGCCAGGTAATTCTTTTCGTCGCTCCAAAAGGTTGCTACAAAAGAACCTTTTATCTGTTCGGGGTATTTTTTCCAGCTGTCGACAAATTTCTTATCGCCTGCCTTTTCTGCAATTTCCAACGAAAAACAAATTGCATTATACCATAAAGCATTTATTTCAACGGCATATCCTTTACGCTGTGTTACAGGTACGCCATTATAAACTGCATCCATCCAGGTAAGAGACTTACCATCGGCACCGGCATAAATTAGTCCATTGTTATGCATCTGGATATTGAAGGATTGCCCTTCTTTAAATCCCTTCAAAATACCTTTAATCGGCTTTTCATATTTCTTCCATACTTTTTCAGGAAGCCCTGTATAATTTGCGTATTGCTGCAAGCTCCAGAAAAACCAGAGAGGAGCATCTACTGAATTAAAAGCCGGATTTTTGTCACCTCCCATGTTTGGAAACAAACCACCTTTCATCCTGTTGACCATGGTATCGGCAACTTCTTCAAATGTAGCCGGATCGTCAAGCGTAAGTGTTAAGCCGGGTAAAGATATAAATGTGTCTCGTCCCCAGGCTCCGAACCAGGGATAACCAGCTATAATCTCGGTTTTACCCTCGCGGCGTACAATAAACTGCTGGGCAGCGTTAATCAGACAATCTCTGAATGTATTCCTTACAATTCGTTTGGAAAGCGCATTGGTGAATTTCCGTTTAAAGATTGCCGGACTCTGTTCTTTAAGCGCGGCCGAGAATATTAAAGATTCGCCTTTTTTTATGCTGGTTTCAAAATAACCCGGCACGTAAAGATCTTCCTGAAAATCGTACCCGCGATCCTGCTCTTCGCTGTATTCAATATTATAATACCAGTCGGGTACCTGAATAAATTCAACATCTTTTGAAAACTGCATGTACAAGCTCGGGAAACCTGCATACATTTTAGACTTAACACCATTTGCCACTTTTACAACCCGGGTATTGGCAAACATATTCGCTTTAGAAAGCTGGTGATGGTTACGGAACGCCAGAAAAGGCTTAAACCTTAGTTTTGTGGGTGAATGAGCCTCAACAAGGGTGTACCGGATAAGCACCTGCTCCTCCTGGTCAACAAGAAGTATTTCCTTCTTGAAAATAACACCTCCAACATGATAAATTGTAGTGGAAGCTACATCGGCCTCAAAATCGCGAACGTATTTGTGACCTTTAGGGTCATAATTGTCTCCGGGATATTTATGGATCCCCAGATTAAACTGATTCTCGTGCTGAACAATAGACTCGTCCAAACTGGATAAGAAAACAAAGTTTTCGCCTCCAAACTTCTCGACAGGACAAATCAATAATCCATGATATTTCCGTGTGTTGCAGCCTATTATTGTAGTACATGCGTACGATCCTGCCCTGTTGGAACGAAGCACTTCTTTATTTAAAGAGTATTCCAGGTTGATTAATTTGGTTTTGTCAAACTGTAAATATGCCATACGTTTTGCGTCTTAAGTATTCAATTTCTTGTGGTAACAAAATGAAACCGAAAAAGTTTTTATTTGCTTTATCAATCTATAAAATTAACAAAATTAAGCATTATATCGCAAATATAATTCGATAAAAGCCTAATATAAATAACAATGCATAGGGTTACTTTAAGTTAGAAGAAGAAAATAAAAAATCGAAGGAGTGAGTTTAAATTAAAATAAATTTTATACCATTGTTTTTATATTTTTGCGCATATTTTTAAACTATGAGAAAGTTACTGTACTTTATTGGTTTCGGCATCTTATTGCTCTCTTGCAACGAAAATTCATCGAAAATTTCAGGGAAACTGGATAATTCAAAAAATGAGAAAGTTTATCTGAAAGAAATGACTCTGACCGGCTTCGGCAAGGAAGATTCTACAACTCTGTCGGGTGGTGGAAGGTTTAAATTTAACCTGAATATCACGCAGCCGGCATTCTATAATTTAAAAATAGGCGATCAAAGGGGTATAACCCTCATCGTTAAACCAAAGGACAAGATCAGGCTGGAAGGCGATGCCGGGAAGTTTTATGATACTTACGTTGTGGAAGGTTCAGTGGAGTCTCTTCAGGCCCAGGCGCTCGACAAAAGAATGGATAAGACCGTTAAGGGTATCGATTCGTTAAACACCGTTTACCGGCAGTTCCTGAATAATCCCAACATTGCAAATATTACCCGTACTTTGCAGAATAATTATAACCGCATTATAGACGAGCAAAGAACTTTTACAATTGATTTTATCCAGAAGCATCCTGCCTCGTTAGCGAGCATCATGGCTTTATATCAGCAAACCGACGACAGTTTGTTTGTCCTTTACAAATCGGAAGACACTAAGTTCTATTCTATGGTCGATTCTCTTATTTATCCGAAATATCCTAAAGCTCCGTATGTAAAGGCACTTCATAATAACCTCGAAAACATTAAGACTCAGCACAAACAGGAAGAACTTAAAAAAATCATGTCGGCCCTGGGCGCTCAGGCACAAAATTTTACATTACCTGATGCTTCAGGGAAAAATGTTTCTCTTTCATCGCTGAAGGGAAGTCCGGTACTTCTTTATTTCTGGGCTTCGTGGTGCGATTCGTGCCGTACACACAACGCGAAAATTCTTGATTTAAGCAATAAGTTCAGAGGCAAAGGCCTGAAAGTAATGGCCGTATCGCTTGATATGAATAAAGATGTTTGGCAAACGGCCATCCGGAAAGATAATATCGGATCGTTTACCAATGTTAGCGACCTCAAATACTGGAGTTCTCCTGTTGTAAATCAGTTCAACATCGAAAACCTGCCGCTGTATTTTCTTCTCGATAAGGAAGGAACTATTGTTAGCCGCAGTATATCTCCATATTCACTCGAAGGCAGTATTCAATTACTTATCAAATAGAACTAAATTGCATCTGGCGCCCAATAAAAAGGTTTATTTTGCCTCCGATGTACATTTGGGGTTGTATCCAAAAGAAAAGAGTGATATTCGCGAGAAGCTCTTTGTTCAATGGTTAACAGATATTAAGCCTACAGCAGAAGCCCTGTTTCTGGTCGGAGATATCTTCGATTTCTGGTACGAATATAAAAAAGTTGTTCCCCGGGGATTCATCCGTTTTCTGGGTAAATTGGCTGAATTTACCGATAGTGGTATACCTGTTCATTTTTTCGCAGGAAATCACGATATATGGGTAAACGATTACCTCCCAAAAGAAGCCGGAGTAATGCTGCATACCGATCCATACATTACCACAATCAACGGAAAGTCTTTTTTTATTGCCCATGGTGATGGTTTAGGGCCGGGCGACTACAGCTATAAAATTCTGAGGAAAATTTTCACAAGCCCAACTATGCAGTTCCTGTTTTCGCGCATCCATCCTAACCTGGCATTCGGCTTTGGACACTGGTGGTCGAAACAATCACGCTATTCAAAAGGACTGTTTGAAGAGTTCCATGGCTGTGATAAAGAATATCTGATTCTCTATGCTCAGGAACTGCTGAAAAAAAGGAACTTCGACTATTTTATCTTTGGCCACAGGCATATACCTATGGAAATCAGTTTCGGGAACTCAAAACTGGTAAATCTGGGAGAATGGATTTCTGCTTATACTTATGCCACTTTCGACGGAGAGAAGCTGGAACTTTCGTCCTTCGATAAGGATTTTGATACTGCCCGCATTATAAGAACCGGAATAAGTTAACCTGTTACCTCCACATAAACCATTATCCTGCTAAGGCTAAATCTTCGCCAATGTAGCTTATATCAGCATCAATTAAGGTAATATTGATGTGAATATTAGGAATATTGGCATCCATCTTTGAAATATTGATACCAATACTTAAAGATGGATGCCAATTTTAAATAATGGAGATTAATTTACTTCAATAAGTTCATAGGTCTGGCTGCCCAGGCCAATGCGCTCTGCATGGTCAAGGCATTCTTTCCAGTTTGTTTTGGGATGGGTGAAACTAAACCTGTCGCCTTCCTGATGGTGATGATGCCCGATAATACTCGAACGATTGATTTCCGCTTTATTTACAAGATCAACAGATGCTTTGTCGATGGCGACGGGATCAGTCGAAGCAAGAATGCCAATATCGTTCACGATAGGTACATCGTTGCTGCCCCAGCAGTCACAATCGGGCGAAACATCGATAATAAAGCTGATATGAAAGTGCTGTTTGTCTTTTAAAGTGGCAAAGGCATATTCGGCCATCTTCTCATAGAAACCTTTGTTCTCCCATTTAACATTAGCAGCGCCGTACTGGCAAACAGCCACACACTGGCCGCATCCAACGCATTTTGTGTAATCAATGCCGGCGATGTTATCGGCTCCCACGGTAATGGCGCCATGAGCACAATTCTCTTCACATTCACCGCATCCTGTACAGTTTTCTTCGTTAACAACAGGCTGTGAATTGGAGTGCATCTCGAGTTTTCCGCCTATAGAGGCACTACCCATGCCCAGATTTTTTAAACAGCCACCAAAACCGGCCATTTCATGACCTTTAAAGTGATTCATCGAAATCACCACATCCGCATTGGCAATGGCAGCGCCAATTTTGGCAGCTTTACAGTGTTTCTGGTTTATTTCAACCAATTTATAATCTGTTCCTTTCAATCCGTCGGCAATGATAACCTGGCACTGTGTAACAAGCGGATTAAACCCGTTCGAAAATGCCGACTCAAGATGACTTACGGCATCGGACCGGCGCCCTTTGTAAAGGGTATTCGCGTCGGTTAAGAAAGGAATGCCATCTTTCTCCTGCACTTTTTTTATTACAGGAACTACAAAGTTGGGACGGATAAAAGAAAGATTACCCGGTTCGCCGAAGTGAATTTTAACGGCTACAAATTTCTTAGCAAGGTTAAGTTCTTCAATGCCGGCTGTTTTTATAAGCCGCGAAAGCTTCTGCAGCAGGTTGTTTCCCGGAGAAGTTCTTAAGGATGTAAAATATACTTTACTCATTGAATTAGGTTTTTAGGCTTAAGGGTTTAGACTGTAGGCTTTAGGGGTTTAGGTTATAAAGGCATTAATATTCCTACAGTCTAATGCCTGAAAGTCTAATCCCCTAAAACAAAAAAACACCTGTACAGCAAGGCCATACAGGTGTTCTTAATTATAAAAATCACTTATCGATTCTCATTTTATAGAATGAGCGCCATACAAAGACAAGAGCAACCGCTAAGAAAGCAATACCAAAATAAGGAGCTGCACCGCGGAAAGCTTCAGAAATAGCTATTTCCATTGCTAACAGACCAAATAATGTGGTGAACTTAATAATTGGGTTCAAAGCAACTGAAGAAGTATCTTTGAATGGATCACCAACAGTGTCACCAACAACGGTAGCATCATGAAGAGGAGTGCCTTTCATTTTCAGGTCAACTTCAACAACTTTCTTAGCATTATCCCATGCACCACCGGCATTTGCCATAAATACAGCCTGGAATAAACCAAATACTGCAATAGCAATCAGGTAACTTACAAAGAGGGCAACAGCACTGTTGCCACCAATTCCGGCAGGAGATGATAAACAAGCAAATGCTAATGCAAAGAAGAATATTGAAATAAAGATATTGAACATACCTTTCTGAGCATACTGGGTACAGATTTTAACAACTTCGATGGACGATTTGGGATCGGCTTTTTTAGGAGCATTAGGATCGAGGTTGATATTGTTTTTGATGTACTCAACAGCACGGAAAGCACCGGTAGAAACAGCCTGTGTTGAAGCGCCTGTAAACCAGTAAATAACAGCACCACCAAGAATGAAGCCAAGGATTGAATAAGGGTTCAGGAGATTCAATATCGTTTCAGGTTCTACACCTAAGGTTTTCTGGATCATCAGGATCAGGGAGAAAATCATGGTAGTGGCACCAACCACTGCAGTTCCAATTAACACAGGTTTTGCAGTTGCTTTAAAGGTATTACCAGCACCGTCGTTAGCTTCGAGGTAATGTTTCGATTTTTCGAAATCGGGTTTGAAACCAAATTCTTTTTCAATTTCACTGCTAACATTAGGATTCTCTTCAATTAAAGAAAGCTCATAAACTGATTGAGCATTGTCGGTTACAGGACCGTAGCTGTCAACAGCAATAGTAACAGGTCCCATACCTAATAAACCGAAGGCAACCAAACCAAAAGCAAAGATGGAAGGATATACCATTATTTCATGTAAACCAAAGGTACTCATGAAATAAGCAATAAACATCAAAATAAAGAATACCAGACCCATCCAGAATGCAGAGAAGTTACCTGCAACAAATCCCGAAAGAATAGTAAGCGAAGCACCACCTTCTTTACCTGATTTTACAACTTCCTGTACGTGACCAGATTTTGGAGAAGTAAATACTTTTACAATTTCAGGGATAAGTGCACCACCAAGTGTACCGCAACTGATAATTGTCGAGAGAATCCACCACATATCGGTATTACCGTTCAGGTCGGGGATCATTACATAACTTGCAACATAAGTAACAACGATCGAAAGGATAGAAGTTATCCAAACAAGCTCAGTTAAAGGTTTTTCGAAATCGATATCGTCTTTCTTGCTTAATTTGGAAGTATTAACAGCACCATTAATATAATAAGCAACGATGGAGGTAATAACCATGAGGATACGCATAACAAAGATCCATGCAAGAAGTTTAACCTGCAGAATTTCTGTTAAAGGAACATCCATTCCAAGAGCAACGCCACCAACAGCCAAAAGGATAAAAGAAACAAGAGCAACACCGGTTACACCATAGGTTTCGAAACCATCGGCAGTAGGACCAACACTGTCACCAGCATTGTCACCAGTACAGTCGGCAATAACACCAGGGTTACGTGGATCGTCTTCACCAATTTTGAAAACAACTTTCATTAAGTCGGAACCGATATCGGCGATTTTGGTAAAGATACCACCAGCGATACGAAGCGCAGAAGCACCAAGCGATTCACCAATTGCAAAACCGATGAAGCATGCACCAGCTAAGTGACCAGGCATTAATAACAAAATAACGAGCATCATAATCAGCTCAATACAAACAAGCATAACGCCAATGCTCATACCAGCTGTTAAAGGAATATTAAGGAGTTTAAGCGGTTTTTTCTCGAGCGAAGCAAATGCCATCCGCGAATTTGCAAGTGTATTCATACGAATACCAAAAGCAGCAACAGCATACGATCCTAAAATACCAATAATAGTCCAGGTAAGAATCAATAAAACACCTCCGATTCCGAAAAGCGATTCACCATCATGACCTTTGGCCAGGAAACCAAAATACCCAGCTACAGCAGCACCAATAAAGATGAAAAGAATAGCAATAAATTTACCTTGCTGCTTAAGATAAGCGGAACAGGTTTTATAAATAACATCAGAAACATCGAGCATTGCCTTGTGAGCAGGCAGTTTTTTTACTTTCATAAATTGATAAAGGCCAAACAGAAGGCCCAAAGCACACACTGCAAATCCCCAATACAATATGCTCTCACTTTTGATTGCATCGGGTACCTTCAGATCAGCCTCACTACCGAAAGCAGCCGCCGTCGCCAATAAGGTAAATAATCCACTTAATACAAACCTTTTTTTCATGATCATTTATTAGTTATAATTTAACATGTAATTAGAATTTGATAATTATTCATCAAATGAAGTTACGATAATCATTTGAAAAATGAAAGGCGTAAATATACAGATTATTTATATGCTATTGTTATATAACATATTTTTTTTTGAATTACTTAAAAGTCAATATAGTTAATAGTCGGAAAATATTTTTTTGGAAAATGAACAATTCGAAACGTATTCAAAATCATGGTTATCCGGTAAAATATTTCGAACAGATGACATCGCTATTATCCTTTATTCATCATTGATCCGGCAAATGCGGCACTAATCATTCATTTCCCATCTCATGGATAGCTCTGTTGAAAAAGGCATTCAGCGGTTTCAATTCACTGAATACCGTGATACATTCACTTAACAGAACTTTCTCATCACCAAACATGCTATCGGGAATTGATTTGGAAACAGTGTAGCTTTTATATTTAAGGTAGTCAATATGCGGAAAATCTTTGGGAAAATCCTTGGGTGCCGAGCGCAACAGCCCCATATCGGTATCGAGTTCGCCAAACTGTTTTTTAAAACCTTTGCTTTCAACAATGGCTCTGAACTCATCAATCAGTCCGTAAATGTCGCTCCGGATTGCTTTCAGCACAGGAGCTTCGGGTGCCCAGATTCCGCCTGCCAAAACCGAATTTCCAGGCTCCATATGAATGTAATACCCGCCAAGATTGCTCTTGCGGCCTCCTTTGGCTACATACGCCCCCATGTGACTCTTGTAGGGGGTTTTGTCGGGCGAGAAACGAACATCGCGAAAAATTCGGAACACGCAATCTTTAGCTTCTATCGGGCCAATTTCTTTATCAATTTTTTGCAACTCGGGAATAAGCTTGTTGACAAAACTCTCAAAATCCTTTTTCGATTTCTGATACCAGTCGCGGTTAGCGTCGAACCATTCCTTGTGATTGTTTTCTTTTAATGCACTTAAAAATTGAAGAATATCAGTAAGCATACAATATTTCAGATTTAAATTCGATATTTGTAAAGGTCCGAAAAAAATCTTTTTTAAGATGAGTTCTTTAAAAAAATATGCTCTAATTGTTGCGGGAGGTTCAGGAAGCCGCATGGGATCAGAAGTTCCAAAGCAATTTATCGAAATTTGCGGCTTGCCAATTTTGATGCATACAATCAACGTTTTTCGCAAAGCCATGCAGGATATCGAAGTTGTATTGGTTTTGCCCGAGGAACAGATTAAAACCTGGAAATGCCTTTGCCTGAAGCATAATTTTATTCATCATATTGAAATTTGTTCGGGTGGCGAAACAAGGTTTCATTCCGTAAAAAATGGATTATCCCTGATTGAGGGTGACGGGCTGGTTGGAATTCACGACGGGGTGCGCCCTCTGGTAAGCGACGAAACTATCAGAAGATGTTACCAGGAAGCGGCTATCTACGGAAATGCTATACCTGTTACCGGAGTTGTGGAAACCGTGCGTTTTCAGGAAGAAGACCGGAGCAGTGTTATCGACAGGACAAAACTGAGGCTGGTGCAAACTCCCCAGGTGTTCAGAATTGAATCAATAAAAGCTGCCTTTTTAAGAGATTACGACGAAACATTTACAGATGATGCTTCCGTATTCGAGAGCAATGGTGGTATAATACACCTTACAGAAGGCAATCGCGAAAACATTAAAATAACGCATCCGATTGATCTCGTAATAGGTGAATATCTGATTCAGTGCCGCAATTCAATCTAATAATGCTTAATGCTTCTGAGTTTAAACCGGATTTTAATCAGCCACTGTATCCACATAAACAGAATAATAACCTGAACGGCGGCATCGGCAAGATAAATATAACTGATTATCTTGTTTAACGAGTAATAAAGATCTATTATTAAATAGCTTACCGAAGATCCCAAAATTAAAATAAGGCTCTCAATAGTAATATGCCTCCTTTTGGCAATTATAAGCAATAAAAGACTTATGGCCACTGTGAGGGCTCCCACCATTTTTACCAGCCATATATCTGTTTTGGGACCGGTAATCTGCATGAATGTTTCAATGTTCAGGAGCGGCCACAGTCCTGTTACAAAAAAATAAAGCCCCTGAACCAGGCCCATATTTCTGATAAAGCCTTGTCTCCGTGTTGGAAAATTTTTAAATACGTAGTAGTAAAGAAACATAATTTTATAAAAATAACGTCCCCCGGCCTAAACAGGCCAGGGGAAGAATAAACACTTAACTTTATAAAATCTAACGCAGGATTCTATAATTTATTTTTGATTTTTTAATGCATCCTGAATCGTTTCGGCCTGGATAAGATGTTGACGTAAAACTGGCAGCGTATTATCCACCCATGTTTTAAGATCGCCCGAAGGAAGATTCTTTTGCGCTTCTTCAAAATCATCTACGTCATCTTTATGATCCTGAACCATTTTATCAATATAATCCTTATCGAAATCTTTGCCTGTTTTCTTGTTCAGGTCGGTAATTTTATCCTGATGTTCTTTATCCAAAGAAGCCGGAATGGTTAAACCAAGCCCCTGAACAGCAGTTTTCAATTTGTCTCCTGCATCGGAATGGTCTTTTTCCATCAACTTTCCAAAATCTTTTACCTGTTGATCCAGAGCTTTTCTCTGGGCGATTTTCCCAAGCTCAACTTCAAGCATACTACCTGCCGATGCCTCATCAACAAACTCTTTAATTTTATCCTGATCCCAGGTATCATTTGCACTGTTGTTTTCAGTTACACCCATATCTGTACTATCGGAATTCATATTACTATTTCCGGATTTACAACCAAAAAACAACGCAACACTAAGAATTAATATAAAACTGGTCTTCATAATCTTTGATTTTTAAGGTTAATGATTTTAGGATTTATTTAATTTACACATTTACACTTATGTTAACCTGTTCCAGGTTCTTTACCGCGGGTCCGGTAACTACGGCCCCGTCGGGTTTAAACCTGCTTCCATGACAAGGACAGTCCCAGGTTTTTTCAATAGTATTCCACGCCACAATGCAATTTAAATGGGTGCAATTAGCTTTTACATAATTAAAATTGCCCTGATCATCAACTGAAACGGCTATTTTTTCATTATTTTCCTCGATAATAGCACCATCTCCCACAACCAACCTGTCTAACACTTCCCTGTTCTCGATATTAAACCTGTCCATAATATAATGTTTGGCGACATCGGCATTCTCCTTCAGGAATTTGCCTGCCGAAGCCAAAAAATTGAACCTTTTTGAATCGAAAATGCCATCCCATAACTTTTTATCCAAACCCAGAATATCCTGAACGATAGAATAGGCAGCAATGGTGCCATTTGTTAAACCGTCACCCGAATACCCGGTGGCTATGTATTCGTTCCCCTTATTGGTTTTCCCGATATATGGCAAACCGTCGGCCGGTTCGTAATATTGATTGGACCACCAGTAATCTATCGATTTCACCTGGTATCGTAAACGGAGGTACGATTCAAGCTTTTCATATGGATTTCCTGCACTTTTACCTGTTTTATGGTCGGCTCCGCCTAATACAAGATATCTGTTCCCGTTCACATTGTATGAACGCGTATAGAAATAAGGTTCAAAGGTATCCCAGTAAATTTCGTCGCCAATATCCTCCTGAACTCTTGCACAAAGCATATAGCTCCGGTAGGGATATGCAAGAGTTTGATGTAAATCGAAAAACAAAGGATAATGGGTGGCATATATTACTGTGTTTGCTTTTATCCTCCCATGCTTCGTAAGAACAAATTCATCATTTCGGTCGGTTACCCGGCTATTTTCATATATTTTACAATTTGTCAGGGTGTAAAGATGCGAGGCAATACCCGCAAGATATTTTGCCGGGTTAAAAATCGCCTGATTTTTATACTCAATGGCCCCGGCCACCTTAAAAGGAAGTTTTAACACGGGAGCATTGTAAACATCGAGCATGGCATTGGTTGCCACTTCTTTTTCCTTATCCAGATACTGCAGGTCCTTTTCATCCTCGGCATATAAATACCCGGAGACGTACTTAAAGTCGCATTCAAATTTTTTCGAAAGATTTTCAATGAATGAAATGGCAAATTTACGCGATGCGGCAACTGCAATGCACGTATCCATATTGTACTTCGACCGGAGTTCCTGATAGGAGAAGTCGCTTTCGGTAGTTAAATGAGCGCTGCTTTTAGCAGTTGCACTTGTCCGGAAACTTTCTGCTTCAACCACCACCACATTTTTACCTTCGCTTGCCAGCAAATACGCTGCCGTTAAACCTGTAATCCCCGCACCGACAATAAGAACATCAGTTTCAATATCACCATATAGCTGGGGAAAACTAATCTTCGGAAGATTTGCATTCCAGATTGACAATTCATCCATATCTATTATGTTTGTCCGAAAGGGATTTATTTTGATTTCGACTTGCCTGATGTTTTTTCATAAGCATACTCTTCCGATTCCATCATGTGTTTGAACCGCTTGAGGTCATCCTTGACCATCTGAGTAAATACCGGATCGAGGAATCCAGCTACTACGCGACCCAGTTTCGACCGTGCGGGAGTATACTGCATGTAAACTGTTAATTCAGTTCCCTTATTTTTGGGAGCATCGTAAAACTCAACAGTTCCCGAACTGCGGACATCGGATGCATCCACTGTGGTCCAGCTTATTCTTTCATTTGGAATGTCCTCTATAATATCTGCATTCCAATTAAACGTCTGGTTGCCAAATTCAGCTTCCCACCTGTATTTTCCTTCAGCAGTTTTTTCTACGTTTTTAATATGCTTCATGATGAGCGGCAGGTTTTCCAGACGACGCCAGAAATTATATACTTCAACCTTATTCCGGTGGATTGTTATCGTTTTTTCAAATTCAAAAGGTTTTGCTCCCTCTGCAGTACTGTACCCTGCAAGGTTATACATCGGACAGTAACCATTTGCGCCTCTTAGCAGCAGATATCCGGCCGGCAATAACAAACTGCTGTAACCCGACCTCTTAAAGTTTCTTATCCCATAATACCCTAATAAAAGACCGGCTGCTGCCGAAACAATTCTGTCAGTTGTTCCTACGTTTCTTTTCTCAGGGGCTACAATCAGTGCCCTTTGCAGCAAACTTAACATTCCTACAGCATTCATAATTATTTTATTTAAAAGGTTTTACTGGTCTTTGAAAATATTATGCCAAAACATACAGCTGTTCTAAATGGTAATTATGAGGCTTGTAAGGCGCGGATTTATCAGCTTGCTGTGAAATTTTAACCCCATATTGGCAATTTGTATCCCCAAAAATTAATGGATTCGGACCAGCAGTCTTCCCCAAAGGCCGATTCTGCATAATTACGGTTCTTCCATTTTTATGTAATCCTAGGGATATCAGGAGTTTCTCTTTTATTTGGTTTCAATTGTGTATTTGGCACAGTATTCCCCTTATCGTACCTCATGTACAACTAAAAATCACGTCTATGTTTCATCATGTAAAAGAACTACAGTTTAATGCCAGGGTTACACGACCCGACCCGCGGTTTGCAACATTGTTGCTTGACCAGTTCGGGGGACCAAACGGAGAACTTAAAGCGGCTATGCAGTATTTTGTGCAGGCCTTTAGCGCGCGTCAGCCGTATCCCGACAAGTACGATCTGCTGATGGATATTGCTACCGAAGAATTCAGTCATCTCGAGATTGTTGGTGCAACCATTCAAATGCTGCTATCGGGAATCAACGGGGAGCTGAAGAACGTTGCCGAAAATTCAGAAATCATGAAGTTGTTGTCGGGAAAAACCGCCAGGGAAGAAATGATTCATGCTGTTAAAATTAACCCGCAATTCTTAAATGAAAGTGGCGGAAGCCCAATGGTGACCGATGCTAACGGAAATCCGTGGAGTGGAACTTATGTGAATGCCAATGGCGATCTTACGGTCGATCTGCAGTCGAACATTGCTGCTGAATCCAGAGCTAAAATCGTTTACGAGTACCTGATGCAGTTTACCGATGATACTGCCGTAAAGGAAACGCTCCAATTCTTAATGACGCGTGAAATAGCACACTTCCAGATGTTCCA
This sequence comes from Bacteroidota bacterium, assembly GCA_021779665.1. Taxonomy (GTDB): domain Bacteria; phylum Bacteroidota; class Bacteroidia; order Bacteroidales; family JAAUTT01; genus JAAUTT01. The sequence goes on from JAJYAG010000011.1 coordinate 20,321, forward strand.
GGCAGCGCTCGAGTCCATAACTCCTCACTTCCCCCCGGGAGTATTACAGGGCGATCCAAGATACAGCAACAAATACTTCAATATGTCAAACGGCACCAGCTTCAAAGGTCCGTGGAACGAAGGAACATCTCCGGGTTTAGGCGAAAGTTGGGAATATATTGAAGATCCTATGGAACATGTGCTTAAAACTCATGGTCTTGTTGAAGAACCAACCATTGGTACAGAACGTTCCTTTGAAAGCGCTGAGTTGAAAACTATTCAGGTAAGTAAAATCCGTACTAAAGAAGTAAAAAGCAACACTCCCAAATCGGACTTATGCTGGACGGAGTATGAAGGCGATTCTAAAAGATCTACAATTTAGTTTTATGGAAGGCAATACAGAAAATTCTGATTATTTGAAAGTAGCGGATCGGGTTGAGATAGAATATTTCACCGATCCGCTTTGCTGCTGGAGCTGGGCATTCGAACCTCATTGGCGTAAGTTTTTAAACGAAAATTCACACCAGGTTGAATGGCGATATAGAATGGGTGGTATGTTAACTGACTGGAAAAGCTACAGCGATCCGTTAAATGATATATCAAGACCCGCCCAAATGGCTCCTCTCTGGTTACAGGTCAAATACACAACCAATTCGAAAATAGACCCGGATATTTGGATTGAAGATCCTCCCCATTCCTCAATTCCTGCCTGTCTGGCTGTAAAATGCGCCGAAATGCAGTCGCAGGCTGCTGCCGATTTGTTACTACTGGTTTTAAGACGAGCCGTAATGTTTAAAAAGAAGAATATTGCCCGCAAAGAGGTGGTGTTTGAGCTGGCAGCAGAATTGGAGAAAAAATACGGGATCCTCAATTTTGATAAATTTGAAAACGATTATGGTAACAACAACGCTATACAACATTTAAAGTACGATATGCAAAGGGCCAAACTGGCCGATATTGGCCGTTTTCCTACAATAACAATGAGGTTACCCAACCAGAATAAAGGGTTAATGATTGTAGGCTATCGCCCGTATTCAGTTTTAACAGAATCTTTTCAACAACTGACAAATGCATTGGAGTTTCAAGCTTAAAAACAAAGATTATGTATTCAATTGCAATTCATGGAGGAGCCGGTACTATACGGAAAAATAATATCAACCCTGAAGAAGAAGGACTATATTACGAAGGTCTCAGGATCGCTATTGAGGCCGGAGTTCAGGTTCTCAGAAGTGGTAAGAACGCTCTAGATGCTGTAGAAGCCGCAGTAATGGCGCTTGAAGATAATCCGTTATTTAACGCCGGATGTGGCTCTGTGTTTAACTCAGATGGCATTCATGAGATGGAGGCCTCGTTGATGTGGGGAAAAAATCTGAACGCCGGAGCTGTGTGTGCGCTCCGCAACGTTAAAAATCCGGTACAGCTTGCCCGATTGGTAATGGAAAAGTCGAATCATCTGTTTTTAAACGGAAAGGGCGCCGAGGATTTTGCCCGCGAAAATGACCTGGTTTTTGAAGAAGACAGCTATTTTTTTACAACAAAGCGTTACGATCAGCTACTAGAGACGAAAAAAACGGGGCATATTCAGCTCGACCATGCTGCAGGAAAATATTTCGGAACTGTAGGAGCAGTAGCTCTCGATAGTGCGGGTAATCTTGCTGCAGCTACCTCAACCGGCGGACTTACCAATAAAAGTTACGGGCGCATTGGCGACACTCCCTTAATTGGGGCAGGCACCTATGCCAATAATAATACCTGTGCCGTTTCCTGTACCGGCGATGGCGAATTCTTTATCAGAGGAGTGGCGGCATACGACATTTCATGTTTGCTGGAATACAGGAATATGAGCCTCCAGGATGCCTGCAATCTTGTTCTGCTTGATAAAATGAAGAAACTGGGAGGAGAAGGAGGAGCTATTGCTGTTGATAAGACCGGAAATGTGGCCATGGTGTTCAATTCCGAAGGAATGTACAGAGGATTTTGCCGTGAAGGAGCTGAGCCAGTTCTGGCAATATTCAAGTAATTACCATCCAAAAAGAAGTATTCAGATTCTAAGGCTTTTGTAATCGGCCGGGATTTCAAAAAGCCTGGAAGGAACTTTTCTTTGGTTTATGGAAGTTATTTGCATGGATTGTCTCTGCTCGCGGACCAGATTCCGTTCAACGGCAACCATAGGAATAAATCCGGCGCTTTGAGGTATTTGCTTAAAAAATGAAGGTATGCTCGAATAATTTTCAGTGGCATCCAGAATGCGGTAAAGCTTCTGAATTATTAAATCTTCACTTTCCATAACCCAATAAGTTATTTCGCAATCTAAATCCCGGTTGCGCACCCTCCATTGGTAACATTTCTTCCCTTCTATAACTTTAAAATTTTCAGTTTTAATAATATCGTAACGGGAATTATTCTGAACTTCATTTTTCGGTCCCAGGTTAGCATATACCTTCAACGCGGGACTTAATGCCACAATTTTTTCAGTATTCAGATTAACCAGCAAAACTTTGTTCAGCTGTCCGGTGGCATTAAACTCGTCAACACGAATGTTCGCATCCTTAACGTAAAAAATAAAATAAGTGGTGTCGTACTGCGATTGACGTGTAAGCTGAACATTTCCTTCGAAAGCATAAAGAAGGCAGGAATTGATAACAAATACGATTACTACCAATAACTTCAGCATAGTTCGTTTTGAGTAAAGCGGTTTAAGTTTTTGTGTTCAGGTTCATTAATCGTATTTTTGAAAGAAAAGTTTCAAATCTTAGCAACTATTTTATGCTCAGCACTAAGGAATCGGGCGATGAAGCCGAAAACATCGCTGTTCAACACCTTGTCAGTCAGGGTTATGAAATTCTGGAACGCAACTGGCGACATCATCATCTCGAATTGGATATAATTGCGCGCAGTGGTCCATTTCTGGTGATAGCAGAGGTAAAGAGCCGTGCGGGTAATTATGTTGTCGAGCCCCAGCTGGCTGTAAACCGTAGTAAGCAAAACCTTATTATTGCTGCAACTAATGCGTATTTAACAAAGAAGAATCTGGACCTCGAAGTGCGTTTCGACATCATTTCGATTGTGTTTTTCCGCTCCGGCCATAAACTGGAGCATATCGAAAATGCATTTTACCCCAGGATAAGGTAGAAAATTTGCAGATTATAGCTGCCCACTGTGGTCCGTCGTCTGTCGACTCGCATTTCCTGCATTTGCCATCGACTATGGACTATCGACTAAAAGGCTCCAATTTATTATATTTGCATTTACTTCTTATATCATACTTTTACTTTGTACTTCCCATGAATATCGAAACTATCCGAAATTACTGTTTATCAAAGAAAGGTGCTACAGAGGAGTTTCCTTTTGATGAATTTACAATGGTGTATAAAGTTGGAAACAAAATGTTTGCTCTTTCGAGTTTAACAGGCGAGCTGAGTGTTAATCTCAAATGTGATCCGGAAAAAGCCGTAGAACTGAGAGAACAATATCCGGCAGTTCAGCCCGGATACCATATGAGCAAGCAGCACTGGAACACGGTTTATATCGATGGCTCTGTTCCTGCGTCGCTTATATACGAATGGATTGACCATTCTTACGACCTTGTATTTAAAAAACTCCCAAAAACTGAGCAAACCCGCATTTTAAAACTTTGATGTTTCGTCTCCTGTTTTCGAGAGTTGAAATAAATAATATTTTTGCAAAAAAATTTACACCATGACTATGCGCAGTGCATTCCGTATTCGTTTTGACGCCTTCTCCCGTAAAATGTTTCATTACTTTTTACAGGGATTGTTGTTTGCTGCTCCTATTGGTTTAACAGGATACATCATCTATTTGGTCTTTAAATTCAGCGACGGTATCCTGAAGCCCCTGATCGAGAGTTTTCTGCATTTTAGCATTCCCGGCCTGGGATTACTCATCATGGTTATCCTTGTTACTGCTCTCGGGTATGCAGGACAGTCGGTAATCGCCAAACCTTTTAAGGTTTTGCTGGAGCGGTTTCTCAAGAAAGTGCCGATGCTGCAGATGGTATATAGCTCCATCCGCGATTTTATGGAAGCTTTTGTTGGAAAAGAGAAGAAGTTTAACCAACCGGTAAGGGTAAAGGTGAACATGGTCTCGAACCTGGAAAAGCTTGGATTTATAACGGAAACAGATCTTTCCGATCTGGGTATTAAAGACATGGTTGCCGTTTACTTCCCCCACTCTTATAATTTCTCAGGAGAACTGTTTATAGTACCTACCTCACAAGTAACACCACTGGATATCAACGCAGGGGTTTTAATGAAATTTATTGTTTCAGGCGGCGTAACAAGGATGGAAGGATAGAAAGAAAAGTCCTCAGACGTCGGACCCGGACCATAGCAAATACCAGGTTTAACGGTAGATTTCTATTGAATTACTGTTATTTCCTCTTTTTTTGCAATTACCATGGATGCATTCAATAATGCATTCTGGATTATATCCCAGTTCTCCTGGAAATACAAGTGTAATTGAGAAAGTGTTTGATTACCCAGCTGAAAGAAAACAATTTTAGGAGAAACTTCGCTGGAAATAAATCTATTATAGAAATCAGTGTCTTTTGTTAAAATTATTTTATTGTTTTCAAGGGCAAAATTCCAAATTTCCTGATCTGTCCATGAAGGGTTAATATCAACAACATGTACAAAGTTTACATGGTTAAAAAAATGAAAATACTTGGGCAAATTAACGTCAACTAAAAACTGAAGAGACATTATGAGGCTTGTTTAACAGAAATAGTGAGAAAGCTGTGATCTGCCACTTTTGATGCAAACTCCAGGCAGCTTTTAATATCTTCTTCGTCAAGAAAAGGATATGCCTTAAGAATGTTTTCATTCGATTCTCCTGCCGCAATATACTCCAGAATTGTCTTAACTGTAATGCGCATGCCTCTTATTGTAGGTCTGCCATTACATATATCCGGATTTATAGTTATCCTGTTCATTTTTGCTGTTTTAAACACAAATTTACAATTACTTACTTAATAATCAATCTCCATCCCTGCGCATATTTTTTTTCTTCTTTGCAGATGGATTATCACTTATCTGGTTGTTCCATGCTTTTATAATGTTAAGCGCAGGTTTTACCCTTTCGGTGACAGGAGGAGCCTGGTCCCATGTATTCCAAAGGTAACGGTTGCTTGTGGCGATTTCATTTTTAAAGCTGATGGTCAGTGCTACGCCATCCGAAATAGTTACTTCTCTCGCATTTGTGGCCCGGTCATCATCCATAACCAGTCGCGCCGACGGGTCGGTAAAATTAAGGTAATGCCACGGGATGCGGATATTCATTTCATTTCCGTTGAACCATACAGCATCCAGCGATGTAGCTGCAGCACCTGCTTTGCGAACTTTCAGCACTCCCGTTTTCTGGTACGAATCTTCTTCAAAGTTATGTTTCAACCTAAGTAAATGCCAGGGGGCTCCGTTAGTTACCGTGGAATGGAATACCTGCTCCGGGTTGGCAGTGCCTCGGATGAACCAGATGCCATAGAGATCGTAATCTCTGGTTACAAATAACTTAACCGAGTCGGCCTTGATAAGCAGAGCAAACTCCGACCGTTTGGTTGTAACTGCTCCGTTGGGTAAAACTGACTCTCCAACCGATTCCTTATAAGTATCCATACCAATCCAAACGGAATCGCTGCCGGAAACAGCGCCGGAAAGATTAAGCTTCAGGTTGAAGTATTGAACATCGGCAGCCACCTGCGCGGAAGTGATTTTTGAAACCGTTCCGCTGAGCTGATAGCTTTGAAAAACAGGTGCCGGGGGATCGAAAGCGATCATGCCGAAATTTTCTTCGGCACTGGCAACGCTGTGCCATAAGGGCATTCTTTCGGGGGCACTTTTGATGGGATCGAACAACCAGGTTCTTTTAAACCATTCGTCAATCCACGAAAACACCATGCCTCCGCCACATCCTGCCGTACGGATATTTTTCAGCAGCCTGACGTTCATTTCTCCTTGTTGAACTTCGGTGAGACCTCCATGGTTCATTCCCGAGTTGGCCGTATGGGCAATCCCCCAGGAACTGGGCACTCCGTATTCGGCAATGATGAGCGGTATGCCCGCATAATGACTTTTAAGATGTCGCAGGTAGCCAAGGTAGGGATTGAGCCCTTCTTCATCTGTATCGTCGAGGTACGCAGGATCTCTGTTGATAAAATCGGGATAATAGGGATAGGCATGATAGCTGGCAAAATATCCTGCAGTACCGGCATTCATCATAATTTTTGTCAGGTCGAAGCTGAACTTGTCCTCATCGGTTAAGTCGTCGGGCTCCGACGGGTGCTCCATAGGATCAAGCGTGGGCCAGCTGGAGGCGCTAACCGGCCGCTGCACTTTATATTTATTCTTCTCAAAGGTTATAAGCTTGTCGAGACGCTCTGCAAGCCAAACCTCCGTGGGTGTTCCGGTTAATATCTTCAGGTTTGTACCTTCGTACCTGGTAAATGCCGAATTGATAAAATCTGTCATTTCTACTTCATAGGGATGGATTTCCCGACCGATAATATATCCGAGTGTCCACCTTGAAACATCGGCATCGAACTTCCCGAAAGCTCTTCCGTAGCGTTCTCCAATGGTTTTCTTCCCGTGAATGCAGTCAATTACTTCTTCTATACCAGCATCAAACCCTGCTGTATATGGATATAGATTGCCGTTGAGCGTATCTTCCTGCAGCCATATTCCCTGGAAAAGGTATATGGGCTTATCAGGATGTGCATTGTTATATACGGCCAGCTCCTGATAGAACCGTGGATAATGCAGTGTATATGTTCTGATGGCATTAAATCCTGCATCGCCAATCATATTCAGCCAACGGCTGTATTGATCGCGTGTAGCAGCCAACTCTCCGGGTAATGTCCCAGGCACCGAAACTCCAAGATTTATTCCTTTGATAAATATTTTATTATACCCGGTTCCATTCCAGACACCAAGATAGTCGGTCACCGTAGCGAACGGGATTAAAGGCCGGCGGTAGAGACTGAAATCCAGGAGCTTTGTTTCGGGAATAGCAATATTCCGCAATAAAAGCGTATCGGCGTTCTCAGCAGTAATGGTAATCTGATAAGTGTTGACAGTTAAGCTTTTCAGTTCATGAAAAGTACCTACCGAAGCAACCTGCTGATAAGGTACCACCACAACTTTCTGTGTGAACTTTTTTCCTCCGGCATCAAGAACGATAAGGTATAAACCGGGAACCACCCTGCCGCCATTCTCGTGATTACCATCCCAGGAATAGCTATATTGATCGGCCGGTAAATTCGCATTTTCCAGGATTCTTATAAGTTTGCCATTCAGATTATATACAGAAACCATAACCCTGCAACCTTTCTCCAGCGAAAAAGCTATTTCGGTATTATTATAAAATGGATTGGGTGATGCCTGATATAACGTTGTTTTTGAGGAGAGCTGCCGGCTGGAAGTTAATGAAACGCTATAAAATCCGCTGCCATTGGTAACCACTTCATATTTAACTGCCGGATCGAGTTCGTTTACAAAAGTCAGTTTGGCATTGGCCACAACCTGAGAATAATTGTCCTTCACATATCCTGTAAGCTGCGCACTTGCATTAAGCGATACCAGTAAAAACAAGACTACGGTAAAATACCTCATAAAATTAATTTATTCGAATTTAGAAAATAATTCTGAGACTGCGCGTTCCTCCAAAAGTTTACCGTGGCAAATGGCGATTCTACCGGGGAAGGTTGTGAAAAAGTTGGTTAAAAGAATAAGGCTTTGAAATTATATCATTTGGTTAGTGACCGTTTGTGTAACTATCAGCACAAAAAACTATGGGTTGAGGCTTCACAGCTGTGAATTTTATACCTCAACCCATGGTTTAATTTCTACAAATAATAAATATCAGGAAATTACTACTTCCTCGGTGTTCCTGAAGTACGTTCTCTTTCAACCGGATTGTCGCCCGATTCAAGATCGAAATCCCTGCTTTCTCTCATAGATTCCTTTTCCTTCGATTTACTAATCTTATCCGACTTGCTCTTGTTTTCTCTTCTGGCCATAGTACAATGTTTTTTGGTTTATATGGGAAGGTAACCAACATACCATATGCCAATATCTCGCTACAGATGTATGAATTGTTTGAAAATTGCAATACATAGCCGGAAACTATCAATTGACTTTTACAATGGAGCAAATCAAATCCTTTTCGGAACCTCTTCAATCGCTTATCTATTACGGTATTCTTATTGGGTGCTGCTTCTTTTTTGGAATGGCGGCCAACTTTTTATTCTATAAATTTTTAAGCGTTTATAACAAACGGCGAAAGTCAACAGTTGTGGGTTTCATATCGCTCTACACACAAAAGCCGATGCACGTGTTTGTGCCGCTTTTAATAGGTATTATTTTGTTACCGATGATGGAGGTCCATCAATATTACCAGCTGATATACCGGATAGTGTATATTGCATTCAGCATTTCATTTGCGTGGCTGCTCATTAAACTTATTTACGTTTTTACCGATTCGGTACTTGCGAACCAAAATCCGGATATTAACGACAACCTTTCGCAACGCAAAATTGTAACTCAGCTTCAATTCATACGCAGGCTGCTTATTATTTTGGTTGTACTGATTACAGTTTCGGCGATCCTTCTCAATTTTGAAAGTGTTAGAAAATTTGGAGCCGGTATACTGACTTCGGCCGGAATTGCAGGTATAATTATTGGTTTTGCTGCCCAGCGGTCGTTGGGGAACCTGCTTGCGGGACTGCAGATAGCTTTTAGCCAGCCTATAAGGATTGACGATGTGGTGATTGTTGAAAACGAATGGGGCCGCGTGGAAGAAATAACCCTCACCTATGTGGTGATAAAGCTCTGGGATCTTCGACGGCTGGTGGTCCCATTAAATTACTTCATTGAAAAGCCTTTTCAGAACTGGACAAAAACATCGGCCGATATCATCGGGTCGGTAAGCCTGTTTTTGGATTACAGCGTTCCTATTGAAGCTCTTCGCAAAAAACTCGATGAACTTTTACAGCATCATCCTTTATGGGATGGCAAAACAAAAGTGCTTCAGGTAATTGGAACCAGCGACAAAGCACTGGAAATACGAGCCCTGATGAGTTCACGAAATGCAGGCGAATCGTGGGATTTACGTTGCTATGTGCGCGAAGAGCTGGTAAAATTTGTAAGGGAAAAATACCCCGATGCTTTGCCAACATTCCGCTCCGAAATAAATGTTTTGCAACCCGAAATGCGACTGAGCTGATTAAGGTTTACTCACTCGTGTCCGGTCGGCCGGTTGTTTCACCATTTTATCCTTTTTGGTTTCCACAGGAGCTGTTGGATGGTGATGCCTGCTTTTCCCGTCGTTAACATTATTATCATCTTCAAGCAAACTATCTACAAGGTTTTCCATCCGCTCTGAGGTGTCAATCAATACTTTTGAATTATCCTCAGTTATTTTCGGATCTTTAAACGGTCTACCAGGCTTTGTAATGGTATCGGTTTGGCCGCTCAGCGGTAACCAGGCTCCTGCAATTATTGCAACAGCTGCTAGGTGTTTCAGTTTGTTTTTCATTGCTTCAGGTTTTAAGTTTATAAAAGTTTCATTACTACCCTGCATCCTGCAACTCCATTTTGGTTGCAGATTTTGGATCTAGTATCAAAAACCGGTTTTCTTCAAGATCGTAACCTGCACCCCTGGCAAGAATATGCATTACAAGGTTTTCGATATAAACAGGATCATTTTTTTTAACAAGTTTGTAATTGGATTTTTTTATATGCTTCTTTTCCATAATAACCACTGTACCGGATCCTATAGTTCTCAGGTACCGGCCCTCGTGAATTACAAGCCCGGTATCCTCACAAATCCCGATGCCCGTTTCTTCGTTATTCGCAAGTAAAGCTTCAGCTAACCTCGACATACGGCCCCGGCTCAGGAAGTGAGTATCAATGATTACTTTTGAAACAAATCCAAGTCCTTTTTTTAGCTCAATTACACCTTTGATAAGTGCTTCGTCACTGGCTCCCGCAACTATCATATTTTGCGACCAGATCATCGCTCCTGAACTGGTTCCCGCAATAATAAAATCATCGTTATGATACCTTTTCGCCAGAGTTTCAATTAGTGGAGTATCTGCAATCAGCTTCTCGAGCTTTGTCTGATCGCCCCCCGCGAAGAATACAATATCAGCATTTTCAATTCTTCCCAGATTACCGGGTAAGGCTGCATCTTTGCGATTATGGATGGTGATCACGGAAGCTTTTTGCTTCAGCTTTCTGAAAGCTTCCATGTATTTCTTACCCATTTTATCCTGATCCTCACTGGCAGCGGGAATAACTTCTATCACAGGGGTTTTGGAAGTAACTTCCTTTAAAATCTCATTCAGCACACCGTTTTGAAAATCGGAATGCTGATTATTTTCTCCCTCAGGACTTTTCTCAGGCCTTTTAATCTCATTTCCCCCGATAAGAATAAGTTTGCCTCTTATTTTGTTTTTCTGTTCCATTTTCTAATCTACTGTCGATTCGTATTGCTGAAGGGCCGTTTCTTTTTCCAGGTTCGGATGAATTTGTTCAAAGCTGAATTCTCCCGAACGGATGGATTCTTCCTCCTGTAACTTTTTCGCAAATGCCAGGCAATTTTTAATCTTATCCGAAAGATGAACGATGAGCGAATCGGGTGTGGCACTCACAACTGCATGACGAATAGCATCCAGTTCATCGGGGATAATTTCAACGGGTATGCCGGGCTTAACATCTCTGAGACCCTGCTGGAGTAAGGTTATAATTTCCTCTTCCTTCCTTCCGCGTTTATCCTCATCAATGCGAATAATGATTTTGTCGAAAATTTCGGCCGATGCCCTTCCAACATTCACAATATCAATATCTCTTCTGTCGCCTGCAATAGAGATAATTCCTGTTTTGAAGGCTGCATCATAATTTCCCACCAGTTGCCCCAGCGCCTTGATACCATGGAAATTATGTGCATAATCGATCATCAGTCTGAAATTGCTGAACTGAAAAATATTGAGTCGCCCGGGACTGTTTTCTGCCGAGGGAACAAACGAGCGCAACGCCTGTGCAATGTGCAGAACCGAAATATTCTGAACATGTGCCGCAAGAACTGCGGCGAGAATGTTTTCGATCATAAACATGGCCTTGCCTCCAAAAGCTATAGGAATATTCTCAATAGCTTCTATAAACAGTTTCTTCCGGTTTTTAACAAGTACAATGTTTCCGTTCTCCAGAACTCCTGCCAGTCCGCCATTGGCACAGTGCTGCAGAATTCGTTCATTTACGGGATCGGTACTGAAGAGTGCAATCTGGCATTTTAACCGGCCTACCATCTGGTATGTATAGTTATTATCGGCATTGAGAACAGCATACCCGTCAGGTTTGACTGATTCGGCTACAATAGCCTTCACTTTGGCCATATCGTCAATGGTTTCAATATCTTTCAGGCCAATATGATCTTCAGCAACATTGGTAACTATGCCAACATCGCACATATCGAAAGCAAGTCCCGAACGCAGAATTCCGCCACGGGCGCATTCAAGTACAGCAAAATCAACGGTTCTGTCCTGAAGTACTTTACGGGCACTTATCGGACCAGTGCAATCTCCTTCTTCAATTATTTGGTTTCCAATATAAACACCCTCGGTAGTTGTGAATCCCACATTATAGCCAGCGGTTTTCGCCATTGCAGCCATCAGGCGAACAGTTGTTGTTTTCCCGTTGGTTCCGGTTATTGCTGTAAGAGGAATTCTTCCTGTATTTTTTTGGGAGAAAAGCATATCCACAACATTATTACCTACCGGCCGGGGCTTCCCTTTAAACGGATGAGTATGCATCCTGAACCCGGGAGCAGCATTTACTTCAATTACTACCCCGTTATCGTTCATTGGCTTGCATATATCTTTAATAACCATATCGATACCACAAATATCCAATCCAATAGCGCGTGCCGTTCGTTCGGCCACGGCAATAATTTCGGGATGCACAAAATCAGTAACATCTTCGGACGTGCCACCGGTGCTGAGGTTGGCTGTTTGTTTTACAAATACGGTCTTCCCTGCCGGAGGAACAGAGTTGATGTATAAATCCTGGTTCCTCAGGGTTTCAAATGTTTGATCATCAATTTTGATTTTGGTAAGCACCTTCTCGTGGCCATTGCCCCGGAGCGGATTTTTGTTTGCCTTTTCAATCAAGGTTTTAATTGAGGAACTCCCGTCTCCGATTACTCTTGCCGGCATGCGATGCGCTACTGCCACCAGTTTGTAGCCAATAACTAACAGCCTGTAATCTTCGCCGGTATAATATTTTTCCACAATAACTTTGTCGGAGAACTTTTTGGCAGCATGAAAAGCCTGAAGAGCTTCTGTTTGGGTTTTGATGTTTGTGGTAACGCCTTTCCCGTGATTGCTGTCGAGCGGCTTTATTACCACAGGGAAGCCGATGCTGGCAATTGCATCGGTCAGCAATATATCCTGATCTGTAACAACACCCTCAGCCACAGGAATGGCGGCATTTTTAAGTATGCTTTTGGTAACTGCCTTATCTCCTGCGATATCAACGGCTATATTACTTGTATTATCGGTAATGGTAGCATTAATTCTTCTTTGGTGAATCCCGTATCCCAACTGAACAAGAGAGCCATTGTCGAGGCGGGTGTAAGGAATTCCCTTTTCCACAGCTGCATTTACTATTGCCGAGGTGCTCGGTCCCATGCAATGGTCGGCACACAATATCTTTAACTTATCAATATCATCCTGCACATTGTAGTTCTTATCGTATACAAGAGCTTCTGTTATTTTGAAAGCCGATTCTGCTGCAAATAAACCGGCTTCCTCCGATTTATATTCAAAAGCCACGTTGTAAATTCCTTTTTGTTGTCCTGCCTGCCGTGTCCGGCCAAAACCACAGTTCATCCCTGCCTGGCTTTGAATTTCGAGGGCAATATGTTCCAGAACGTGCCCCATCCATGTTCCGCTTTTTACACGTTCAAAAAAGCCGCCGGGATATCCTTCGGAACAGTAATGATTATATAAACCGGGGAGATTCTTTTGCAACCTGGCATAAAAACCAGGTATTTTATTGGTAGGTAATTCTTCAAGTTCTTCTAAATCAAGTTTAATGACAATAAGTTGATGCTTACGGACCGACCAGTAATTTGGCCCGTTGAGTATATTGAGATCCAGAATTTTCATACAAGGTTTTTTAGTAACTGTAAAGTTTTTTGCTTGTTAACTAAATGAGAGAAAGGATTTGCTAATTATATGCCACGTTTGTTTTGTTTAATAACAATCAAAGTTTAATTCCCGGAGCAATCCTTTGGTATTTTAGTTGTTTCCGGGAAACGGATCATAAATTATAACTCTTAATTGCATGAATATTAAAGGAATATTGGTTGCGATAGGCGGAAACGAAGACAAAGGAACCGGAGAAACAGCTCTTCATATCAAAGAATTCTCTCCTAAATTTTCCACTTCAGGTATTTTATATAAAATATTGAATGAAATAAAGATACCCGATTCAACTGTAGAAGTGGTCACAAGCGCTTCGAGCATTCCGGAACAGGTAGGCGGGAATTATATCGATGCTTTCAAAAAACTGGGGTTTACAAGAGTTAATGTGATGAATCCTTCGAATAAATATGAGGCAGAACTTCCACATTTACTCGACAGAATTTCCCGTGCAGGATGCATTATGTTTTCGGGAGGTGACCAGTTTAAACTTGCCTGCGTTTTAAACGATACTAAATTTACAAAATTAATCCACGACCGTTATGTAAGCGATGAGGTTGTTATAGCCGGTACAAGCGCCGGAGCGATGGCCATGCCCGACCAGATGATCTATCCGGGGCTGGCTGCCAGCAACATGCAGGAGAAAGAAGTTAAACTGTATCAGGGACTTTCACTGATTTATAATGCAATGATCGACACTCATTTTCTTGTACGGGGCCGTTTCAGAAGGCTTGCAGTGGCGGTTGCAAACAATCCGCACAATATAGGTATAGGTTTGGAAGAGGATACCGGAATAATTATCCGTGAAGGTAATCAGGTTGAAATTATCGGATCGGGTCTGGTAACCATTCTTGACGGAAGAAATATAAAAAATCCTAATCTAACGGTTACGAGGGATGATCACGATATTTTTATAGAAAACATGGTGGTTCATTTGTTGCGGTCGGGAAATCATTTTACGCTGAGAGGGAAAAAGATTGCTTAACCCTCATCCCCTGCCCTTCTCCCAAAGGAGAAGGGAGCCCGCTCCGAGGTGAAAGTCGACTACTTATCTATAGCTAAGCATGGATTTTCCTTGCTCCACAAGAATCTCCGCTTCTTTTCCTAAAACAAGCGGATAATTATCTTCTATATGACCGGCCGGGAAGTTAAAAATTACCGGATAACTGCTGTTGCGGGTGTAATCGTTAATGATTTCGAGGGCACTTTTCCCAAAAGGGATAGTATTATCCCGCATATCGCTCATACCTCCAATTATTAATCCAGCCAGTTTATCGAGCTTTCCCGATAGTTTCAGGTTCATCATCATGCGGTCGATATGATAAAGATATTCGTCGAGATCCTCGATAAACAGAATACACCCGGTTGTATCGATATCGTAGGGCGTTCCAGCCATACTGTATAAAACCGAGAGATTTCCTCCTACTACTTTTCCCCGGGCATATCCATGACGATTGAAAGGATGAGGCTCCACTTCATAAACAGGCAACTCTCCGAAAAGTAATGATTTCAATTTTTGCCATGAAGGAGTTTCGCCCTTTTCGAAACTGTAATTCACAGGCATAATGGCATGGATAGTAGGTAGACCGATCATCACCGAAAAACAGGAATGTAAAACGGTGATATCGCTATAACCAATAACCCATTTGGGATATGACTTTAAACCATCAAAGTTCAGACCATCCATAATGCGTATGGTTCCGTAACCACCGCGTGCGCAGATAATAGCATTTACCTCCGGGTCATCCAGCATTTCCTGAAAGTCCTGCCTCCGCTGTTCATCGGTTCCTGCAAACTGATTGTCGTCGGCAAATAGGTTTTTTCCAAGCTTTACCTTTAATCCCCACGATTTAAATAAATCAACTGCCGGTTGTAATGCCACTTTCGAAATTTTCCTCGAAGGTGCAATAATTCCGATGGTATCGCCTGGTTTTAGAAAAGGAGCCTGTTGCATGTTCAATCTGTTTGATTGCCGTAAAAATAAAGGATTTCTTTGGAATTTAGGTTTATTTATTAGAGCTGTGTGAAAGGTCGGAAAGACTTCGAGTAATCTCAGTTTAATTATGGACAATCAGACGTGTGTCATATTGAGCGGAGTCGAAATATGACTAGTAGCTGACCTTTCAGCCCTTCATCATGGACCTAAAAAGATTATCACCCTATTATCAAGTTTATCTGTTTACCCAGCCCAAATTCAAAAATCCTGTATAGTGTTGAAAGTTGAATGTCACACTTGCCATTTTCAAGCCGGGAGATATAACTCTTTTTAGTTCCAATTTTTTCTGCAAGTTGTTCCTGAGTCATTTTAGCTTCTTTTCGGGCTTCTTTCAGCATTTCGCTTATAACGAAATATTGGCCTTTTTCTTCAAATTTATCGCGCTTCTCAGTTCCAATTTTTCCATACTTAACATCCAATAACTCATCAAAGTTTTTTGCATTTCTGATTTTATTAGTGTCCATCTTTTTTCCTTTTTAAATTAAAATATTCATCTTTTAGTTTCAGGGCCAAATCAATCTCTTTTTTAGGGGTCTTTTGTGTTTTCTTCTGAAAACCATTAAAGAGTATCACTAAATTACCCTGATCGAAACAACAGAAAATTCTATAAATATTGCTTTCAAATTCAATTCGAATTTCATAAAGTCCATCGGTTCCTGTCAAATGATCAAGAAACTTTTTGGGTACATTCCTTACAGTTCGGATAATCTTAAATACATACTCAATTTTTTCCTGCACTTTTTCAGTCTGCTCCAGGTAGAAGTCAATAAAATAGTGTTCATGAAAAATAATTTGCCTCTGTATATTCATGGTACAAAGTTAACTTTTAAGTTTACATTCTACAAATTTGCTTCCGGATTTTTAAGAGTTGGCTAATTTTCCAGCTCGCGCCAAACTTTTGTCTAAAGCCTCCAAGCAAAACTCCGGTTGTATTGGCTATCGTCCATCAACTAAAAGCTACGGACTATTTTCACATCATAACCCCATTTCAACTATATTTGCAATCTTATTCCATACGAATCATGTTTAAAAGATATTTGATTACTTCGGCTTTGCCTTATGCAAACGGTCCGGTACACATCGGACACCTTGCAGGCGTATATGTTCCTGCAGATATTTACGTACGTTACCTCCGTCTCAGAAAACGCGATGTACTGTTTATCGGCGGATCCGACGAACACGGCGTGCCCATCACCATCAAAGCCCGCCAGGAGAACGTAACTCCGCAGGATGTGGTGGATAAGTATCACAATATCATTAAAAAATCGTTTGAGGAATTTGGTATCTCGTTCGATGTTTACTCCCGAACCACTTCAAAGGTTCATTACGAAACGGCTTCAGGCTTCTTCAGGAAACTTTACGATAACAACCAGTTTATCGAAAAAACCACCGAACAGTTTTACGACGAAGAGGTAAAGCAATTCCTGGCCGACCGCTACATTACCGGTACCTGCCCGGTGTGCAGCAACGAAAATGCTTATGGTGACCAGTGCGAAAAGTGTGGCTCATCGCTTAACGCCACCGATCTGGTTAACCCACGTTCCACCCTCAGCGGAAGCGTTCCCGTGCTTCGCGAAACCAAACACTGGTTTCTGCCGTTGGATCAATACGAAGGTTTCCTGCGCAAGTGGATACTGGAAGATAATACTGACTGGAAGGCCAATGTTTACGGACAATGTAAATCGTGGCTCGATCAGGGTTTACAGCCTCGTGCGGTAAGCCGCGACCTCGACTGGGGTATTCCGGTTCCCGTGGATGGGGCCACCGGAAAGGTACTCTATGTGTGGTTCGATGCTCCAATTGGTTATATTTCGGCAACCAAAGAACTTACTCCCGATTGGGAAAAATACTGGAAAGACAAGGAATCGAAGCTCGTTCATTTTATCGGGAAAGACAATATTGTTTTCCATTGCATCATTTTCCCGGCCATGTTAAAGGCTGAGGGAACTTATATTCTGCCCGACAATGTTCCGGCAAACGAATTTCTGAACCTCGAAGGCGATAAAATATCTACTTCGCGCAACTGGGCAGTCTGGCTGCACGAATATCTCGAGGATTTTAAAGGCAAAGAGGATGTGCTTCGTTACGTACTTTGCGCCAACATGCCCGAAACCAAGGACAACGACTTCACCTGGAAAGATTTCCAGACCCGCAACAACAGCGAGCTGGTTGCTATTTTTGGCAACTTTGTAAATCGTGCCCTGGTACTCACCCAGAAATATTTCGGAGGAAAAGTGCCTTCATCTGCAGCAGCTACAGCGCAGGATCTGGAGGTTTTGAAAGAAATCGATTCCATCAAAAAGAATATCGAAGATTCACTCGAGAATTTCCGCTTCCGCGAAGCCTTGAAAGAAGCCATGAACCTGGCCCGACTGGGGAATAAATATCTTGCCGATACCGAACCCTGGAAGATTTTCAAGGATCAGCCGGAGAAAGTGGCTGCCATTTTGAATATATCCCTTCAGATATCGGCTAACCTTGCAATCCTGATGGAACCGTTTTTACCGTTCACATCGGCTAAGCTTAAAGCCATGCTGAACCTTCCTGAAATCAACTGGGATAACACCGGAAGCAACCCATTGCTCAGCGAAGGTCACCAGATGAACGAACCGGCTTTATTGTTTGAGAAGATTGAAGACACCACCATTGAAGCGCAACTTAATAAGCTGGCAGAGCAGAAAAAGCTGAACGAAGCCAAAAATGCCAAAGCCGAGCCACAGAAATCCAATGTGAGCTACGATGACTTCTCAAAAATGGATATCCGCATTGGCACAATTCTCGAAGCCGTGAAGGTTCCTAAAACCGCCAAACTGATGCAGCTTAAGGTCGATACCGGCATCGATACCCGCACCATTGTTTCGGGTATTGCCGAATTCTTTACTCCTGAGGATCTGATTGGCAAACAGGTAACGGTGCTTGTAAATCTCGAACCCAGAGCTATCAAAGGAATCCAGTCGCAGGGAATGTTATTGCTTGCTGAAGATAAGCTTGGAAAACTGATTCTTGCAGGCCCGCAGCAGTCAACGGATAATGGCTCAGTAGTGAGGTAATTGAAGGTGAGTATCCTTTAAAAATCTTTAAAGTATACTCACTTTCAAACAACCATTTTATCGCTTCCTGAATGAAATGTTTTTACTGTCTCCCGGTTTAAGTGTGACTTCAGAACAGTTCAAAAGTGCATTTTCAGGAAGGGGTTTTTTGCAGTCATCAGCATATTCACTAAAAATCTTCACCCGGGCAACAGCTTTGGTAGGGTTTAAAAGTTTTATTTCGAGCACTGACTTTGTATCGCGGGTAATAACTCCCTCAATGTTGTCAATAACACAGAAGTACGATTTATCCGGCCTGACGTAAACTCCCGGCAATTCAATATACGAAAGCATCAGGGAAGTTTCGGCCCAGGTAGATCCATACATCAGCTCCCCGATGCCTTCCAGCCAGTCGGTTGTACTTACCCTTTCCGACATCCAGCCAAACTTCATTTTTTCGATAGGATTCAGCGGATGCGACAAATATTGCGGCATTGTATGTGCTATATCCCTGAGCCATTCCATGTAGCGGGTATTTCCTGTCGCTCTGTATAACCGCCACAGGGCAATACCGGAATAGGTGCAGATTCCGGGTGCTCCATGTTTATTCTGGGTATTTGCGGATACTATCCCGGTGGTTTTGACGCCCATTTTCCCAAGAGTGGAATTCTCGGGAAAAACATAATCGTAAGGCATTTCCCAGGTGATAAAAAGATTCGCCATTTCTTTGGATCGTTCCAGCCATTCGGGTTTTCGCGTGGCCTCATAAAGCAATGTAAACGACTCGAGCATGGCATAAGCCGATTCACTGTCGGGGTTCTGCATCGCATCGCCCGGACCGCCACAGGTGATCCCGTTTCTTACATATTTGTTGTACATGGAGTCGGCCGAGGCTTCTGCAACACTTAAAAATTCAGCGTTTTTAAAATATTGTGATGCCAGCACCAAGGCTGCAGGCACTATTGCGCCGCTTGTAGATCCGCCGACCATCACATCACCTGTTTCGCTGTCAATAAACTGTCCGTACTGGCTCCATTTGTTCCAGAGTTTCACAAACGAACCGGCAACCTGTTCCGTGCCTTTCTTCCATTCCTCTTTTATGGCGATATTCTGTTTCTCCATCAGCATCAACTGTTTCAGGATGTAGTAAAGACCATCGCCGCTTTTACGCACCAGATGCCAGTTTTTTGTATGGGGCTTCCGAATATCGCCGCCATACCACATGGTGCCTTTCTCGCCCGAATCCCAGAAAAAACCCGCCGGACAAATTCCATCGGGAAAGAGCCAGTCGAAATTACGTATCACATTTTGTCGTGTGGAGTCGCTGCCGGCAAATAGCAGCGGATAAGTACTAATCATCCCTCCGGTCCAGCCTATCTGCCAGTCCTGCAGAAAATTCTCACGCATCCCTACCGAATAATAGCCATGCTTTTCAACCCAGTTCTGGGTGTTGAACTTTTGTTCCTGTACTTCAAAACAGGCTGAAAATGGAATCAATGGAGACTGTTTTACGGGAGGGTATAAATCGCTTCGTAATCCGGCAAAAGTGTCGAACAGACTGGCAATATCGGAGGCCGGGAAAAAACAGATGGTAACATTAAAAGACACTTCGTCGCCTGCTTTAAAATCAGGAGCTTTGTCCATGGATGGCACCTGGTTGTCGGTAATAAAATACTGGTGCTGCTCACGCACAACAGGGATGTTGATTCCTATCAGCGCCTGTTTCCTGTCGCGCGATTCCTCAATTGTAAAACCATGATCGCCCAGATCTGACTTTTGGTTGCTGAACATAAAAAGGCCTGTTTTAGTCGCGGGCGACTGAAACCCAACCGACGGCACTGTCATGGAGCCCGAACGTTCCTGAATCTTCGAGGGACCATTTTCGATATTCAAACGGGGCACATCGGAGACGATGATGGGTTTATTGGGGCCAATATCCTTGGGATCCAGTAATTTGGGCGAATATTTGATCCTTCTCGATTCAAACCGGTTGCCATTATAGACAGCTCCAGGCATCAAAACATAATTGGAGGCGGACCAGTTATCTATTTCCAGCCAGAAGGACAGGTTGGATGATTTTAAAGTTCCACTGTCCAAACGGCAGGTAAAAGTAAGCGTAAGCTTTTCGGTCTTTTCCAAAGAAAAATCAGCCCTGGTATTGATTGTCCAGTAACTATCCTGAAACCGGATGCGGGTGGTTTCTCCATTAAGCTTTACCTTTTCATAAGCAGTTACTTTGTTATAATAATTAAAATCGTACTGGGTTATCTGAAATACAGGATGGCAGTTATTTTTTTCAAGAAGCTCAATCCATCGGGCATTCTGAGCTTTAGCAGGCCAAACCATGCAGACCATTAAAACACTCAGGAGCAATAGCGGGTTCTTCATGTTGATTTTCCTAATTTATTGTTAAATAGAAGGCTAAATTGGTTATTTCTTTTGGGATTTTAACATATTGTTCACTTCAATTCCTGCAAACAGAACCGCAAAAAGTCCATGCGTATCGTTATCATAAAATGGCCTGTTCAGATAATAATTAACATCCTCGGAACACATGGTGCCGTAACAGATATTGTGAACTGTTCCATCAGGTTCTATCTGACTTTTTAATGCTTCCCATCCTTTTAATGAGTATGTCTTATATTTCTTGTCCAGCCAGCCATTGGTAATTCCACGGGCAATGGCCATGGTAAAAATGGCTGTCCCCGATACCTCCTGACGTGAATCCGGTCTGTCGAGTACCTGCCGCCAAAACCCGTCCTTGTCCTGCAAAGCAACAAGTGCATCCACATGTTTGCGGTAATGAGCAAGAATGGCTTTGTAATCCGGGTGATTTTCAGGAAGCACCTGCAACACCTCCGTAATGGCCCAAATACCCCATCCGTTGGCACGCGACCAGTGTGGCAGTTTCACGTTCTTTTCGGAATATTTTGCGTGCATGTACAAATTTGCCTCCTTGTCCCAAACCTGTTCGTTGAATTTTAAAGCCTGACTTGCAGCATCGTCCATAAACCGCTTTTTTTCTTCAGGAGTATTCACATATTGCGATGCCTGGATCAGAAAAGGAATTCCCATAAACATATCATCCACCCAGGTTGTATATTTCTCAGGTGTAAGGCGGGTGTAAATGTTGGAACCGGGGAACCTCACCTGTTCTTCGGTGGCATATTTCAGCATACGGCTGATATATTCTTCATAGGCCTTTCTGTTGGAAAAATCCTGCTCTTTGCGGAGTCTGTAAATAAAAGGCAAGGAAGGAGCCAGGGTAAAATCGAGCAATGGTGAGAACAGAAAACCGCTGTTGGCGGAATTTACAGCACGCAGTTCTTTCACCTGATAATTTACAAACGGAGCTCCCCCGATATGAAAATCGCAAAAGTTTGAGGCATACGTATCGAATCTTTTTTCTCCTGTAACTTCGGCTAGTCGCTGCATAGCCAAGGCAACACCTCCGTTATGATAGTTCCAGGTATAATTGGTTCCCCACGGAAGCGGATCGATCAGTTCGCCCAGGACTTCAATTTTGGGTATTGTCCAGGTAACAGCACCATCCATTCCCTGGTACATTTTTCCGAAAAGTAAATTCTTTTCAGGGATTACAGAATTTGATGGATCAAACGGACCCAACATCAACCAGTTGGTAAGATTGGCAATTTTCTCATCCACACCGCTCACTGTTTTCAATCCTATCTCAGGGTAATGAACCTGTCCGCTCACCACTGCGCCTTTCAGACTTGGCGGCTGCAAAAACACCACCCATTGGCCGCCAAAAGTTTCCGATCTAATTAATAACTCATTATCGCCCTTCTTCAGGTGTACTTTGAATTCTTCTGTCATTTCCACGCTGCGCTCCTCAAAACGGATATCCAACGAACGTTTGCCGTTTCTTTCAAATACGGGTTCGTTGTTCAGCCATATTTTACAGGCATCGGTATGAGCAACCTGAATAACCATACTTGTATCGGAAGGTGATACCAACCGTGTGTATGCATAAGCCACCGCAGGCCTTAAAGTTCCGAATGTGCGCCCAAAATCAACAAAATGAAGACCATTGAAAAGGTTATTATTCGACTGAACATTTATTCTGTAACGGAAAGGTGTATCCCGTATCAGCTTATCCCCGATCAGTTTCACAACTTCGAGCGGATCGTTTACCGCAACAACATTATTTTGTGCATGTAACCTGAAACAACTGACAAGTACTAATACTAAGACTATTTTTCTCATACGGCATTTATTATGTAATTCTAAAAAAATAACTACCATCCTCTTTTCTCTATTTCCCTGGCAAATTGCTCTTGATATTCCTTCGCCCGGGCCTGATCCACAACGATGTCCGTCGATTTCCCTACATACCATGCCCCTTTCCAGGGAACCGTTGATATAATGCAGGGATATTTGCTGAGTTCTTTCTCCAGATCCTTCATCTGCTGCTTTGTAAGTTGTGGAGGAAGCTCAAATACGTCGTAGGGTTTATTCATTTGTACTGACCATACCTCAAGAAATTGCTGCAGAATCCAGTCGGCAGGATTACGGATAAGTGCTTTTTCCCAAAGACTTGCCGTTGCCATGGTATTATAACTTCGCAGTACCGCTAATCTGGCCTGGGGTTTAGGAGGCAAACCTGTTTCAAGCTTCTGATGGAAAGTAGCAGCCCTTTCCCAGCTATCGGGACGAACATTGGGATAGGTATCGCCATATCCGAGCCACATAATACCGTCCACTCCCTGCTCCCACTGCTCCTTTGCCATGCGGTCGACCTGTTCCGGAGTAACATTCTGAAGCTGACCATAAACATGTGCCTGCATCCAGGGGATAAGCAGTTTGTCGTAACGGCGTGCCAGTCCTGCGCAGTAACTCATATCGCGGGGTATTACGTCGTTGTATAAACCTCCAACCACAGGATACGGATCAAGATGCACAATGTCGAGATTCTTTGCGAGCAATTCCTGGCCGCTGCCATCCAAATTATTCGAAAGGTCAAATATCCCCATGCGGGTGGTATTGCGGAAAAGCTTTAATCCGGGTGCTGTTGCGGCAATCTCATCACGCACAACTGCGGCAAGACCGGCAGTTTGTTCATGCAAATTGTACATCCACCATCCATAGGCATTTTCGCCATATATCTCAGGGAAACCCCATGTACGCGGGTATTCCATATTTTTAGCCTTATTGCGAAAAGCCAGGATATTGGGTTCGCTGTAATCCCAAAGAGGATAGTTCACTGCCGTGGAACCGTTTGTTTGGGAATGCCCTGTAATATAAAAACATTCGTCGCCGAAACGGGCTGCCACCACAACATCAGCCGGAAAGGTCCCGTTATTGGCATCGGTCCATTTCAAAAGCTCTTGCTTTACAACTTTCCTGAGGGCCTCTTTTGTACTGGTGGCTGCAGCACTCACATTGCCATGTCCAAAAATCCAGTACTTTTTAGTTCCCTGGTAAGGCCAGTAAATGGCAATTCCCACCTGGTCGAGCAAAGCACCATCCAAACCGGTGAGGTCGAAGGTGAGCTGGTAAAGCTTTCTGTTCCTTATCTCCGAAGATGAAGGCATATCGGGTGTAACCGAATCGAATTCAGGCAACGTTCCCTGAGGAGCCTCAGTTATTTGGGCTTCTACAATTTTCAGGTGCTGTTTTCCATCGAATTTCTTTAAAGGAACCACTACTTCGGCTTTTACAGGCTGTCCCATGTCGGGATAATAATGAGCTATCCGGTCGCCTAAACCGGCCTCCGGTGTGCTTCCGTTATTCTCGGTATAGGCATACCCTTTATTGTAAACCGGGGGTTCAACAACAATAGTGTTTTTCTGTGCCTTGAATTTAAATACATGCCTGTCCACAGCTTTTCCCTGGTAAACGCCGCCAATCATAAGGGCGTAAACAGGTTCCAGGCCTGCAGCCTTTATAAGAGGAGCCTGCTCGGTAATTTCTGGTATGTTGATGCTGAATTTCATTCCGAACCTGCGGGCTAACACCAGTTTTTCCCTGGCATCGGCAAAGTCGCGTGCGTCCATATCAATCAAACCTACTCCATGTGCTTTTAAATCGGCAAAATCCTTTTCATAACCGGCAACTTTTTGATAGCTGCACCATGCAACCGGCAAAGGAGAGGTCCGTTTTACAACCGGCTGAGCTGATATATTGAGGGTAATTATGGCAAATAATAGTATTAGTAATGGTTTCATGTTCTTTTGATTTTATATTCAGAGATTTCAGGCCCATTCAGGTTTGCTTGCCCGCTGCTGAATCAGCCATTCGGGAATTTCGCCAAACGGATAACCGGCGTCGGGTACAAACAAGCCCACATCGCCCTGCCAGCGGTTGTAATCCACTTCACTGCCTTTCAATGTCAGGGACTGGGAATCGTTGCATTTAACGCTTACTACTTCAGTTCCGGAGCTGAGTTTTTCC
Organism: Bacteroidota bacterium; assembly: GCA_021779665.1. Classification (GTDB taxonomy): domain Bacteria; phylum Bacteroidota; class Bacteroidia; order Bacteroidales; family JAAUTT01; genus JAAUTT01. The sequence continues at coordinate 44,952 of JAJYAG010000011.1, forward strand.
TGATGCTCACAAAATGTAACCGTATCTTTTCCAACCCTCACTCCATTTGGAATTGCTTTCATGACCGGGGCTTCACTTCCGGGATAAAGAACTGTAATCATATCACCCGACTTCCCGGCTATCTCCAGACGTACACCGTTGGTCGATTCGAGTCCGCCGTTGGAGTGCTGCCAGTCAAATTTTTTCATAACAAACGAGGAATGCGTGCAAAAAACGGAAAGTTTTCCAAAGTCGATGGTTTGACCGTTCTGTAAAGCTTCATCTCCATAGGTATGAAAACAGCAGGCAGCCTCAATAGGGAGATCGGCCCAATACTGATCACGGAATACAAAGTAATCCTGAGTAGCATTTTTAACCAGAACCACCGTCCGACGGTAAACCAGAGGATTTGAGAAATTCAAACGGGGATAACGTGCATCCCATACCTCGGGAGGAAGTGGGGCAACAGCCCGTAACCTGTCACTTTCAACCTGACCAATGGCAATATCGGCCACCGCTGAAGTTTTAAAGGCAATCACCCGCTCATAGCCGTCCATGTTGGCGTAGGGCATATCGCCTATAAAAAAAGCCATGCGGTTGTGCATGTGCTCCTGTCCGGCACGGGGATGGTAGCTGCAATGATGATCCACTACCAATGGTTTCCCATTGGCGCAATAATGAAAGGCAAGCTGATCGCCATGATAATGGCAGCGGTTGGGTCCGCTTTTGAAACTCAGATAAGTTTCTTTTTCGGTTCCCGGATGGTGAGTAAACACAACACCAAATCCATGCAATTCTTCTGTTTTCCACGATTTTACTTCAGCTTCATCCACATTCACCACCGGCATTCCGGTTTGGCCCTGCCGGTCGGGGTGGGAATCGCCCACCGGAGAACCGCGTCGTACGTTTCCGTCGGGGTAACTTATTCTTTTGTAGAAATTTTCAGCAGCCTGCATCCGTTCGTTGATAAAATCCATATCGAAGCTCAGATACTTTTTACCAACTTCAATTATCTCTTTCCAAAGCGATAGTCCGTAGTAGCTGTACCCCGGACATTCCTGCCCGGCACCGCCCGGCAAAGTAATGGAATGATATAAATCTTCTTTAAATTTATTCCATGCCAGCTTCCTGAATGTTTCAAAGTTGGGATGCGCTCTCAAGGTTGCTGCCAAAGCAATGGGGACCAGATTATAATCGGTAAAGAAATTAGGATTCTCGGGCGAGAAATAATTCCAGTAACTGCCCCAGCAATCTTTATGGATAAGGGTTTGGAAACGGATCAGGGTGGAATCATTAGCAGGTCCATCCACTTTTTTCAGTGCTTCCTTTCCAATTCTCCTGATTTTACCCGTTGGGTTGGTCTGTTCCGAATCATAAGGATTGATACTCCACCAGGTGACGGGTTTACCCTGATTTTCGAGTATATATTCATTATTTATTTTTTGAAGGCTTTCCCATGCATGGTGTGCAATATAACCCGTATCCACAGGAAGCATTGAAGGAGAGAGCCACCAAAGTCTTTGTCCGTGCCAGGTTGAGCTGCGTATGGAGGCATAATCACCTCCAGGTTTTACAAAGCATTGCAGGCTGTTGTCGTGCGGCCATATCCATTGACTGGCCCGAACCACCACTGCGCTGACATAATTCTGATCATCGGTAACCGCAAAAGCCCAACCGTCCTTAAAATGCTGGTTCCAGCGCGGAATTAAATTTATGAAAAGCCCGGGTTCAAAAGAAACATTATTTATCGGCAACAAAGGACGGTCCATCGGAGGTACAACGAAATTTGAATCCCCTCCCGGGCCATTGTTAAACTGACGGCTGATCCCTTTGTGTGGAGTCCAACCCGCGCTAAGCGTGAGTTCCCAGTAATCGCCGGGTTCCATATTGTGCTGCTCAAAAATGGAGGCATGTTGCCATCCGGAAGCAAGCATGATATCAGTCTGGCTGAAAAACTTCCGGTCTTTTGTACCCTCAAATTCATAACGCAAACGGAGTTTTGCAAACAAAGGACCGTTGCCTGTTACCTCAACAGTAAATTTCTCTAATTTCTTTGAGGTTTTCCACTCACTCGATCCGGCAAAAACTCCATTATTTAAGCGAATGCCTGCAATAGGTCCCGTTAAGTTATTGCGGGAATTTGCCGGCACTTTAATGCACACAAATTTATTTTCAATAAAATAAAAATCCCCGTCCAACCTTATCGAAACTTCAGGGACAAAGGTTCGGGGTGTTCCGGGAACTATTTCAAAATCAGCAGACGACTGCGGTTCAAAGTCATCGCTAATCCATATCTTCTTCTTTCCGTCAATTTCCTCAATCTGATAAGGCGCTTCCCTGGAACCATTTTTAACAAGAAATGATCCTGTTGGCCCTGGTAACTCATTTTTTAAACAAACGAGTTCATTTTTATATTTCCGGGAGGTAGGATTGTATATAACCGAAGTAGCCTTTGGCTGATTGCAGTTTCTCAAATTCATGGATGGAAAAACGATCAGCCCGGTTATTGCGGTACCTGCCGATTTTATAAACTTACGCCGGGAACTCTCTTTGAAAACGCCTGCCATCTCTTTTTTATTAGAAATTTAAGGAAAACCTGAATGAATTCAAATTACAAACCGGCTGCAGTTAAGTTTCACTGCAAGCCGGTTTGATTTCTACTACACTAACTAATTACTTATTTGGTACGAAAATCTATTTCCAATTGAGGTATACTATTGCTCCAGTATGCATCAGCATAGGGATATTCAATAACCTGTCCCTGTGTCCGGTCACCAAGAGCAATGGGTAATTTCAGAGCACGGCAGTACTGCTGGTACCAGGCATCTTCGCCGGCCAGCTCTTTCCAGCGCTCAACCATAATCATCCGTTCTGTAACGTCGGCATCGGCCTTATTAACATAAGCGGTTCCGGCTGCAGTTGCATCCCAAGCGCGCGCTGCCACCTTATTGTAATCACTGGCCCAACCTGCAATATTGGCTTTCTTTTTGATAATAGCCCTGTTCAGATAAAGTTCTGCCAACCGAATCAATGGAATATTCTGCCATTGACCATTAGGTGTGCGGTAATATTTATCCACCATTACAAATCCTTCATTGGCTCCAATCAATGGATAGAATTTGGAGTTCTTCATATACTTGCCGTCATCGGAAGCTAATGACCGTTGGTTTGTTGATGGCGCCGCAGCATTGGCTCCTTCGAAGCGATAATACAATGATTTGTAACGCTTATCAAATCTGGCAGCATCGGTTTCAGAATAATCCCCATTTACCGGGTCAGCCATCCAGCCCATCTCTTTCAGGGCATTTTTACCCATTCCCATCTGGAAATAGCTTAACAGCGACCAGTCGGCTTTTAAGCCACGGCCACCATTTTTAGCATTACGGGAGTTTTTTCCAAACATCTGCAAACGGGCAATCTGATGGTTGGATTTAAACAATAACTGATCGGCCCCAAATACCCACCATATTACTTCGTTGTTGGAAGGATACCTGTTTTCATTATTAAAATTAGTAAACGGGTCTGCTTCCAGGGAGAATTTGTTGCTTCCGATAACAAAATCGAGCTCAGTTAAAGCGCTTTCGGCACCCGTAAATTTGCCCATCGTAAAATAAACCTGTGCCAGGAAGGCTGAAGCTGCATATTTGGTTACCCTTGCCCTCGACTTGTACGATACATGCATACCGTTCTGGTAATCTTCGGGCAATATACTTTTGGCCTCTTTAAGGTCACTCACAATTAAATCGTAAAATTTGGAGGTTTCTACCGGAGTATTGTCAAGAGCCTCTTCACTACTGAGTGACACACGGTCGCGCATGGGAAGAATTGCTGAGTTGTTTGCACCTGCAGGATCGTAGGGCGGGCAGAATATCGATACCAGATGATAATAGGCATAAGCCCTCATAAACAACAGCTCGCCTTTGATACGTGCCACGTTTTTGGTTTTATCGTCGGCTGTGGCCACAGGAAATGGCTCGTTGTTGGTGGTTCTGTAAAATTCAAGACCGTTATTGCACAAACCAATCACGGCATACAACGAAGAAAATAACCCCTGCACTTCGGCAATCCGCTCGCTGTAACGACGGTTATAAATCTGATCGGTCGAATAGCTTTCGGCATTCCCAAACCAGCGGAAATAATCGGACTGCATTACCTGCTGGCAAAGGTTCTCTCCAAAAACACAACTCCAGCCACCATCGTGGAAAAAGCGCTGATACGGTGACACCGCGGCAAATTCAAGCTCCTGAATACTATTCCAGGGGAATTGTGGCGGGCGTTCCAGGTCAAGGAAACTTTCGTCGTTACACCCTGAAAAAGCAAATACCAGGGTAAGAATAAGTATTGAATATATTTTGTGTACCTTTTTCATTTTCTCAACATTTTAAAATTAAAACTTAACAGATGCTCCAACACTGAAAACTTTGGTATTAGGAATACCTGTACCATCTACCAGCTCTCTTCCTTCGGGATCGTATCCCGGATAATCGGTCAAAGTCCAGAGGTTGGTAGCCTGTACATACAAACGAATGTCCTGGAAACCAGCTTTGGTGATCCAGGCTGACGGCAGGTTGTACGAAAGCATAAGATTTTTCAACCGGATATAATCGCCTTTATATAGGAAGCGGCTGTGGTTTTGACCTTCGAGGTTATAATTACCCGAACGGGCAGGATTGTTATCCCAATATCCTGTATTACCGTCAGGATCGGTTAACGCCCAGTCCCAGTTAGCTCCGGGATAAGTGCTGTTCCAGCTCTGTTTCGGATATTTTGCATTGGTATTGGTGGGTGACCAGCAATTTTCGGGTGTTACATCGGCCAGAAGAACGGTTTGTCCATTATGAACATAAGATGCACGTTTCAGATTGTAATCGTAAATATAATTGCCACCGGAGAATGTGAAGAAAACATCGAGCGACAATCCTTTATAAGAAAAGGTATTGCTTAACCCTCCATAATAAGTAGGTATGATCGACTTATTATCGAAAACATATTTATGCTGGGTTACATTGGCCTGGGTAGCAGCAATTTTACGTCCTGTTTTAACGGTCTGACCGGTTTCGTTATAAAGTTCGGTATCAATTTCCCAGATCATTTCAACACCTTTCTCGGGATCAATTCCGGCATAATCGGCCATATAATAGAGACCAAGACGTTTTCCTGTTATTGCCTTTGTATTGTTATAGTCAAGCCCCTTACCACCTCTATCCAGTTCCTTTGTTAAATTTTTGATTTCGTTCGAATTGGTGGTAATATTGAAATCGGTCGACCAGCTAAAATCTCCTTTCCGAATGTTGATAGAGCTGATATTTAATTCAATACCCTGATTTGTCATATCTCCAACGTTAGACCAGATTTTGTTTCCACCTACACCGGTTGAAGGAGGCAGCTCAACTTTAAGAAGCATATCGGAAATATCCCTGTAATAATATGCAAACGAACCATTAATGCGGTTATCAAAAAGCCCGAAATCGACACCTAAATCATAGTTTGCTGTTGTTTCCCAGGTAATGGCATTGTTCCCGAGAACTTCAATTCTTGTTCCCACGTTAATATCCCCAACATCGCCATATCTTATATTGTCAACATTTTTATAATTTGTATAATTCAAACCCTTGGGGATAGAGTTATTACCAGTCTGGCCATAACTACCTCTCAGTTTGAACATATTAATGGTGGATGCAAGCGATTTGAAAAAATTTTCTTCAGAAACAATCCATCCTGCAGAGTAGGCAGTGAATGTACCCCAGCGGTAACCGGAACCAAACTTGGAAGAACCGTCGCGGCGGAAACTTACCCCAACAATATAGCGGTCTTTCAACTTATAGTTGGCACGGCCAAAATACGAACGCAGATAATCTTCTTCGGAGAGTTTGGAACTCATGGTAATTTTTTCGGAAGGGCTATCGCCAAGTTCGGGGAAAGTACCAACCAACCCTTGGGCTTCCATATCGCGTGTCCACTGGTTCATGCGCATTGTTTCGGTACCTGCCACCAGGTTGATGCTATGAATATCGGCAAGCGTACGATCGTAAGTACTATAAATGTTATAGTTAAAATTGTTGCGTGTTGTGGCACGGTCGGCTGAGAACGACTTGGCATTTTCGGTAATCAGGGCATTTCTCCATTCCACGCTGCTGTTCTGGATAAAATCGAGACCGGCTTCGGTGCGAAGAGATAGCCCTTTAACCCATGGAAGCTTGTACTGGGCATACAAACCGCCAATAACGCGGTACTGCTTCACATAATCGCGCAAAAAACGTGCATCGTTGTTGGCTACAATGTTACCCGCACGGGCACTCCAGTAACCGGTTGCATCATTGGGGTCGTAAATAGGCATCCATGGGAGTGCATTACGGTTGGCAGCCTCAAAAGCTCCCACAGTACCGCCACCACCACCCAAACGGCCCGAATAACCTGTTTTCACACGGTTGTTATTGGTATAAGCAAACGAAAATTTATTTCCCACAGTCAGGTTTTTAGCCGGTGCAAAATCGGAATTCAGACGCAGGGTTATTCTTTCGAGGTCGTTGTTTTTAATTACGCCCTTGTCGTTGCGGTAGCCTACTGATGCAAAAACAGAACCCTGATCGAGCGTTTTGGTAGCCGACAAATTCACATCCTGATAGCTTCCCTGGCGTAACGCCTCATCGAACCAGTTGAAATTATTCTGCTCAGCCTGTTCACGGGTAAGGGTCGCAAAAGGCACAGCACTTGTACCAAGGGCATCGATAGGGTTAAATTTGGCATTGGCATTACCGCTCTGATTTTGTTGAGCAATATCTGCCATCTGAAGCCATTGTTTTGTGCCGGCAAAGCCAATATCTTCGGGTTTGCGCGTTAGTTCGGAAATACCTGCCGAATAATCGATGGTAATATTCCCCTTCCCCCTGGAGCCTTTTCCGGTTTTGGTGGTAACAATAATTACCCCGTTGGAGCCACGCGAACCATAAATAGCAGTAGCGGCAGCATCCTTCAACACCTGAATTGATTCTATGTCGTTAGGATTAAGCGTCGAAAGCGGGTCCTGTGCAACCGAGCTTGCAGTTCTTTCCAGACCGCTACCGGCATAAACCGGTATACCATCGATGATCCATAAAGGATCATTATCAGAACTAATGGAGTTGGTACCTCTGATCCTGATTTTTGTCGGAGCCCCCGGCATACCGCTGTTGGTTGTAACATTAACACCCGATGCCCTTCCCTGCAATGCCTGGTTTACCGAAACAGTTTTAAGGGCTGCCAGCTCATCGGTTTTAACCGATGCTACAGAACCAACCACATCTCTTGTCTTCATCGATCCGTAACCAACCACTACCACTTCCTCGAGTTTGGTAACATCCTGAACAAGTCTTATGCTCACTGACGACTGGCCTCCGGCTGTTACTTTTTCGGTTATATAACCCAGAAAAGAAATCACAAGCACAGCATCTGCTTTGGGAAGGTCTATGGTGAACTTACCTTCAACATCGGTAACGGTACCAAGTGTTGTGCCTTCAATTATTACATTGGCACCAATAATGGGTTCGCCAGTTGAAGCATCGGTGACCGATCCGGTAATCTTCTGAGTCTGTAGCTTATTAACATCTAAATTATTGGAAATGAGATCAAGCTTCTCTTTTTTGGTAAGCACTATGTGGTTATTAACCATTTTAAAGCTGATATCCGAACCTTCAAAAACCTGTGCCAACACCTCAGATACCTTCTGACTTTTGGCAACCAGGGTTACAGGAGCATCAATATCAACTTCTTTGGGACTGTAGAAGAACAGGTAATTTGTTTGTTTCTCAATTTCGTTCAGCAGGTCATAAATCCTGGTAGATTTAGCGCTTAAGGAAACCTTTGCATCCTGACTATAACTAATTTCAGCAGTAACTTGCAGAATAGTAACAAATAAGAGCAATGCCGATAGTTTCATAGTTAATAGAAGTTTTTGAAATAATTTTCCCTCTCGGGAAAACCCCGTTAGTTTGTTTTTTTTCATAATTTTGAAATGTTTTGGTTTGACTTATAGCTTAGTGCGACTAAAACTTTAATGCGGGCGGTGTTACGAGCACTTCCCGTATTTTTTTGTAGTTAATTCTTCAGTTATTCGTAGTTATTATCCTGTCATTTTTCTAGTTTTTAGTTATTTTCTTTGATGATATAATTACTCTTTTACCTTCAATTTTATATTTGAATGGCTTTGTGGTACTAATAACCTGAAGCACATCTTCGAGCGATTCGTCGAGCCGGAATTTCCCAATGCAAGTATAATCGAGGATGGTACTGTCCATAACCATCACATCAACATCGTAGTAATGTGTCAGTCGAGCAATCATGTCGCGGATGGTTACATCGTTAAAAAAATAAACCCCCGACACCCAGGAAATTACATCCTGATCTTTCACATTAACCCAAACTTTCAAATCGCCCTTCGAAGCATTATATATAAGTTGTTGATGCGGCTCCAGGTCTTTCGACTGCTTGCCGGCCCCATTTTCAGCAAAGGTCACTTTGCCTTCCAGCAGGGTAGTTTCAACATTTTCCTCATTTTCGTAAGCGTAAAGATTGAATCTGGTCCCTTTTACAGTAACTGCAGCATGGGCAGTTTGTACTATAAAAGGCTGCCTTTTATTATGTGCCACTTCAAAATAAGCTTCTCCGTTTAGTTTCACCATTCTGCTTGCTGCGCTGAACCCGGCAGGAAAACTGAATTTTGATTTTGAATTGAGCCAGACAAGAGATCCATCGGCAAGAGTTAATTTAACTCTTTGGCCAACCGGCACTTCGACATTCTGCCAAACAACACCGGAAGTTTTTTGACGGCTTTGCCAGAAATACCAGGAAATCCCAAAGCAAACAGCGGCTACAGCTGCATATTTAAGCACAACGCTGATAAACCTGTTGGAACGTTCCTTGCCTTTTTCAAAAATTCGGGAACTAACCTCAGAATAGGCAGCCTCTGTCTTATCCGACTCTGCAGGTGTGGCTGCAAGATGATTCAAATCCCACAATTGCCGCATCTGACGAAAGTGTTTTTTATTCTCGTCCTGCTGTTCTACCCAATCAAAAAGAGATTCTTTCTCCTGATCGGAACATTTTCCCTGAAGATATTTTAAAATCAGATCATCCATAACAATAGCATTAACCGGTAACTTTCAGTCACCCCTAGTGAATATTTTAAAAAAAAATAAAAATCTCAATAAAGTATTATGAATAACACATGAAGATAATCAGCCAATTTTATGCGCAGGAATTTCAGAGCCCTGGAGAGATGGTACTCCACTCCTTTTTCGGTAATATCGAGATTTGCGGCAATTGTTTTGTTGCTCATCCCTTTGTAGCGGCTAAATATAAATATTTTACGTGTTTGCTCGGGAAGAGAATCGAGGGCTTTGTTCAGGATGTCCATAATCTCGGCGCTGAATAATTCTTCAGGATTAAGGGAATAAAGTGCATCGAGTTCGTGGTTTGCTTCGCGCAATTTTAAAATGTTGGAATCGATTCTGGCGCGGTTTCTTTCCTTCTCAAGGATGTTAATTGCTTTATTTTTAATTACAGTGACCAAAAAGGCTTTTAAGTTCGACTCTAAGTTCAGGTATTTCCTCTTTTCCCATAAAGTCACAAAAGCATCCTGCACAATATTCTCGGCCAGAAAATTATCGTGAACATAAGAATTGGCAAACATGAGCAAACCGGCATAGTGATCATTGAAGATCTGTTTAAAAGCCGGCTCATTACCTCTTATAAGCTGTTCAACTAAGTTCATTGCTCCCCAATAATGATCATGTAAAATAACAGGAATAATTATATAAATCAAACTTTATACATCTCAACAGTTCCATTATAGTTAGAGTCATGATAAGAAGCTGTATGAAAGGTCGGAAAGCCCAAGACTACGCTCAGTGTGGCAATTGGTAATCAATGTTTGTCATTCCCGGCTGATTTGGAGAATTACCTCATCCCCAGCCCTTCTCCTGCGAGGAGAAGGGAGAGGCTCTTCAGTAAATTGAAGCTTCCGGTAATATTTATTATTGTCATTACCACTTTAGGTCCCCTTTTTTGCGTCAGATCTACCAATGACAGATTGATGTAAATGTTAGAAAATCAGCTATAAAAAGCTCCGGCTAAACCCAAATGATAAGGTTCTGGACCGGCCTGCAAAAAATGGCGTAAAGAAAACAAAATTCTGGCCGTCGCGAGGGGATTCCACAACCTCGGCATTCCCCCTAAACCTTAATCCCCATCTTCTTCATCAGGATGGATGCATTCAGACTTTTACAGATCCCATGGTTAAGTTTATAGTCGAAGTACAACTCTTCGCCATGAATTTTTACGTCGAAGTTGTAGTTGTCGATTTTTTCGGGTAACTCTTTTTCGAGTTCCGAGAGCGATAAATCGTGAGTAGCCACAATAGCAGCAGTGTCCTGCTGTATAAGCTGCCGTATCAGCGCTTCTGATCCTATATGCCTGTCGTTCGAATTGGTGCCCCTCAGAATTTCATCGAGCAGCAGAAAAACATTAGGGTTTGTTTCGGACTCCCTGATGATCATGGCAAGCCGCTTCAATTCAGCGTAAAATGAGGAGGTATTATCTTCGAGCGAATCGGAAATCCGCATACTGGTGAGTATTTTAACAAGCGAAACCTTAAAGGATGTTGCACAAACTGCCGATCCGGCAAATGCAAGTATCATATTTACACCGCAGGTGCGCTGGAAAGTGCTTTTCCCCGACATATTCGATCCGGTAACCAGAACTATTTTACCAGCTCCATTTATTTCAAAATCGTTGCTAACACGTCTGTTTGCAGGAATTAACGGGTGACCCAGGGTTTCAGCTTTAAGCTGAAAATATTCGTCGGTCACTTCTGGTAATACCCATGCAGGATGATTATAACTGGTATTGGCAATGCTTGATAATACCTCAACTTCAGCCATGGAATCGAACCACCTGGCAATAAAGGGTGCATTGCGCTGTTTCCATTTTTCGAGCTGATAACAAACATGAATGTCCCAGAAGAAAAAAATATTCAGCGGTACCGATACCATCACATTCAGCCGCAGATCGAGTTTATTAACAAGCGAAGATAACTTATGAATTATCCCTGAAGCAGAGCCTGTCCCATGCAGCTGGGAAAGAATGAAACGCATTCTTTCGGATGTAAAACTTTGACCTTCGATCAGATTTATTGCTTTGCCGTACGATTGAAGCATCTCGTAGGATTTGCTGACTTGCTGATGAAGATTTGTAACTAATTTCAGGTATTTATAATTCACCAGCATATTGGCCGAAATTACAAGTATCAGCAAAGCCATAGGCATCCCTTTTATAACAAGCACAACCGCTGCCACACTCAATAACGAAAGAACGATGGTAAGAATCTGCAGAAACCTTTTCCCAAGAAACAGGTTCGGACTGTTTACCCATTGCAATACTGTTCCGGGATGACTGGCTGCGTCTTTATACTCATATCCCAGGGCCATTAGCTGCTGGCGCCAGTCGGCCATATCTTTCAACTCGGTAACAGCCTTTTGGCGAAGCCGGATCTGTTCCGGTGTTCCCGGAGCTTTTAACCATGCAGCAAGCATATCGGCAGCGGGCTTACTGATGGTGCGGTTTAAAAACTGAAATAACGAAGCTCTTCCGAATATGTCGAGATCGTAAGTGTAAGGATGATTTTTATCCAGATATTCCGATCCGTCGGGAAAAGAACTGTAATCGCCCGCAAGGCTTTTCAACTCTAACTGGTTAATTATGCAAAGATGCTCGTAGTACTCTTTCTTTTTGATAATTCCGTTCTGATATTTTATAAGCCAGCCCAGGGAGAAAAGTCCGATAACCAGTGTAATAACCGCAACAGGGACAGAAACAGAAAACAGTACATAAAACAGAATAAGGCTCAGGATAAACAGAACAAGTCGGGCCAGGGAAAGCTGGTTTTCCTTTCGTTTTAACAGATTGGAGGTCCTGGTAAATTCTTCAACTCTGGATTTATAATATTCGTTTAGCTGCATTGAATAAGGATTAAACAATATCAACGGCTAAGCTATGAAATTATTTGCAATTGGAATGGTTTAGTTGAATACAGAGTCGACAGTTCACGGACCACTCCCGATAGCTATCGGGACCACAGTCAAAAGCCGGAAATAACCTGGTTAGTCCATAGCTTTTAGTTCATAGACCATGGTTGAATACAGGGTCGATTGATCTCAACTCTGCCGCATTTTATTGACTATCCTGTATTGTCTATCGACTATCGAGGCGCTGTTGCAGATTATTGTTGCTACTAAAATAGAATCTGCAATTGCGGCGATATTAAATTTAATGCGCTTTTTGAGACATTATCACGCCGCCAAAATTAATTCTGGTTACTTTAACCCAAGGCGCCGTTTCACTTTGCCCTGGGCTGAATTATCAAAGGCCTTCAGCCTTAAAAAACATAAAATCCAATCCACATTTTTGTACAACATAGCCACTATGGAATTATCGTCTATTCTGTATTGGCTATTGACTATGATGGTTCTGTTGTATATTATTGTTGTTTGAAATTTCTCATTTAATAAAGAATTTATTAGGAGGCAGGCGGCCTTCTTCCCTCGTACTTCTTACTCCCTACCTGATTCCATGCTCCTTAAGAAACGAAACATACCGGGAGTCAATTTTCAGAATATGGTTAATCAGCCAGTCCTTCAAAAAGTTTATGATATCGAGTGATACCGTTGCATCTCCATTCTCAAATTCATTGGCAAAATTCTTGATTTTTTCCACAAATTTGTGATGCTGCTGGACGTGCTGCTGGGTATCTTTATAACCAAACTCTTTGAAATACTTTTCTTCGTTGCCAAAGTGGTAAACTGTATAATCAACCAGCTCTTTCAGATTTTTCCTGATTTCCTTTTTGTTATTGTTGGATCCGAATGCTGCATATAGTTTGTTAATTATATCCACAAGTACTTTATGCTGATCGTCAATCTCTTTTATTCCAATGCAGAAGTTAGGCCCCCAGTCAATTAACTTACCGGAACGCTCATATCCCTTTGAACCCTTTTTTGCTGCTTTAAAAAAGCTGATCACTTCTTTTAACTGTTCAGCCTGACTGGAGAATTCTTCTGCACTTGTTGCCAGTTCTTCCGAAGCGGCAGCATTCTGCTGGGTTACTCCATTCATTTTCTGCACGGCAGTGTTAATTTGCTCGGCACCCGTAGAAAGTTCGTTACTGGATGCAGCAATTTCCTTAACCATGCGCGACGATTTTTCAAATTCGCTGGCAAGTTGTTCGGCCAGTTTCTCAGTTTTTTCAGTAGTTTCAACAGTCGATCTTGAGAGGGCAATAATTTCGTCGGCAGCCTGACGGCTGTTTTCGGCCAGCTTGCGCACTTCTGAAGCCACAACAGCAAATCCCTTTCCCTGATCTCCGGCCCGCGAAGCTTCCACTGCCGCATTTAAAGCAAGAATATTGGTTTGATAAGCAATGTCGTTTATAATAGCGACTTTTTGAGAAATATTCCTGATAGCTGCTAAAGTTTCCTTGCTGGAGGATGCCATTTCGTGCATTTTCACTCCGGCTTCGGTAAATACTTTATCGCCCAGCTTTGCATTCTCGGCATTTTGTTGAATATTGGCAGCCATTTCCTCTATCGAGGACGATACTTCCTCTGCCGATGCGGCCTGTTCCGAAGCACCCTGCGATAACATTTGCGAAGCGTCGCTTATCTGAGCGCTTCCCTGCACAATACTATCGGCTCCGAGCGTTATTTCTTTTATAATTCTGGCCAGATTATCGTTCATCCGGTTGAACGATCCTGTGAGTGAACCAATTTCATCGTTGGCCACAATTTTTATTTTTTCTCCCAGCATCCCGTTCGACATATCCATAAATACAGGCAAAATATTGCGTACTGGCGTGGATACGAATTTATTGATAATAAAAATGCTGGCGACTATAAGAAGTATAATGGTAAGAATAATGGTAACATATACGGTACTGCTTAAGTTCTCCCTTCTTTTGCTGATCTTCAGGATTGCCTGCGTAACATTCTCATCCGCACTAAGCATTTCAACGGAGAGCTGGTAAACATCCTTCAGGCTTTTTGACAGGGTTAATGAGTCGGATGAGGTCACTCCTTCAGCACTCTGCCTGAAATTTTTCCAGCTGCTTTCGGCCCTGTCCAATACATCCGGGATTTTAGTATAAATACCATTGAGTTTAAATGTCTCATCCAAATGCTGGTATTGACCCCCATCTTTAATTATATTCAGATTGGTTTCGTATTGCTGTAAAAGCGTTTTCAATTTACCTCCTGCCCCTGTTTCGCCTTTTGCAGCAACTTCGCTGTAAAACGCAATTTGTTGCGACAAAACTTTATTGTCCTTAGCTATCTCTGCTAATAAGTGTGTACCCTCGGTTCTGCCTGCCAAATAGAAAATAAGGTCCAACGCTGTCAAAAACAGCAATAAAAGAAATAATGAGCCTATCTTCCAATTAATAGACAAATCGCGAAATCTCCTGAAGTTCATAAAATTTCTGTGTTAAGTTTTGTGTTCGGTTTTGACAAATTAAATGAATTTACTAAAATAGACTTAGAAAACAAAAGTAAAAATGTGCTTTCTTTATATCTTAAATTTTTTAAAGGCATAAAGCTCAATTATTAAACTTTATGAATTATCTGCACTTAATCGGAACGGTTGCTTTCCTTAACCTTCTCGCTGCCATGAGTCCCGGACCCGACTTTGTTATGGCAGTCAAGAATTCGCTGGTTTATTCCCGGCGTACAGGGATTTTTACTGCAATCGGAATAGGTTTGGGAATTGGCGTACACATTCTTTACTGCGCTGCCGGAATAGGTTACATAATCTCCAAATCGGTGGTGATATTTAATATCATCAAATATCTGGGAGCAGGGTATCTGATTTATATGGGGGTAATGAGTCTCATATCGAAAGGAACCAATATTGATATTGAAAACACAAAAAATTTAAAAGACAAAACCCGGTTGGAAGCATTAAAAACGGGATTTCTCACCAATGTGCTAAATCCCAAGGCTACCCTGTTTTTTCTGGGTTTGTTTACTTTTGTGGTGAAACCCGATACTCCGCTTTCGGTAATTGCAATTCTTGCATTAATAATGATATTTACTGCTATTGGATGGTTTACTATTGTAGCGATTTTTTTTACTCAAACGCGAATTCAAAAGGCATTTGCAAAAGCTGAAAAATACTTTAACAGGTTTTTTGGAGGTTTGCTGGTATTGTTAGGTATTAAAATAATTTTTACAAAATAGCTGTAAAATCAAAAGAGCCCCGTGATACCGGAGCTCTTAGAATTAAAGTGTATGTTGTTGTAAACTTATACGAGTTTAACATTTACTGCATTTAATCCTTTTCTTCCTTCTTGAAGATCGAATGTTACTTCGTCATCTTCTCTGATTTCGTCTACAAGACCAGATACATGAACGAAATATTCTTTACCTGATTCTGTGTCCTTAATAAATCCAAAACCTTTGGTTTCATTAAAAAATTTTACTTTACCTTCTTTCATAAAAAAATTGTAATTAATAATGCTGGCAAAGATAAGCTAAATAATTTATTTATTGCGACTATTATTTTTAAAAGTTTATGTTTTTAAAATTGCTTGTGGGTTTTGATATATATAATTATAATTTCCGAATTGTGTTAAGTGCCGTAGGTGCATATTTGCAGCCGGGGGTGAAACGATGTGCAACCTCAACATTTAAAAACCCCTTACCAAAACTGTCAAAAATAGACCTGACCAAAAAAACTGACGCATAATGTCTGGATGAAGTATGTTGGCTGTAAAAGCTCCGTAAGAGTGGCCTTGTTGTAGCAGGGGTTGGAACAAAGCGGGAGCCCCGGACTGAAAATAAACCAGATATTTCGGCGGCGCGTCAGAAATTTAAGCAAGGAGATATTTTTATCATCACTGCAACGGTTAATATTCATTAGGAGCCATTTACGTAAATATTCATTGGTAAACACCACCCCTGAAAAATGATGCTTTACCAATTGATGAAATGTATTCAACGCCGGAGGTGTTGCATGTTTGTAGCCGGGAGTGAAACGTAGTGGAACTCCCGGATTAATGTTACCAGCGAAATTAAGCGGCGCGAAAATATTTTGAGAAATGTAATTCCGATAACATCGCCGCAATAGATAATCTCAAAATTTAAACTCCTTACCAAAACTCCCGATGGTCAATTAAATAGTCGAACATAAGTGATAAAAACCCTAATTTTTTTTGCCCGGCTCAATTAACAAATCCATATTTGCTGTGTTGTTTAAGCAAATCAGTTTTAAATGATCAAAAGGTTTGTTGCAATTTTTTTTCTGTCTTTATTCGTCTTTGGGCTTATCCCAGGCGAATACTGGAAGATATTGCACCATCACAAACATTATGCTGTTACGCATACCCACCTTACAGGATTCTCTGAAAAACACAAGTCCTGCACTAATCAATCGCATTTGTACGATTATCTTCCTGCCCAGGAAATAATTAAACAAACCAGAATTGATCAGATCCAGTCCTTTTCATTTGGATTAGAAATCCATCTCCCCCATCCTTCATTTCTTAACGGGTTTCTCCGCGCACCTCCGGCTTTTCATTCCTGAAGCACTTTTAGCTGATGGTCCTCAAAAGGACCTAATCTGTTATTGCTCAAAAAGCTGTTAAATGTCCACCAAGCAAATGCTAAGGGGTAACATTGAATTAAAGCGTGATTCAGTTCAATCACTTTTCAGATTTTATACCGAACCCAATGACGGTTCGTTGTTATTAATTGATTACAGAAATGAAAAGATTTTTATACAGTCTATCTATATTACTGCCATTCACATTTTCTATTGCGTTGGCTCAAAGCTCCCTCACCGGGAAAATCTCCATCAAAAATACTGGTCAGGCACTGCCCGGAGCTATCATTTATTTTCCGGAGTTAAAACAGGGAGCCGTTTCCACTGAAGACGGATCATTTAAATTGAATAACCTGCCTGCAGGCAATTTTCTGATTGAAATAAAAAGTATAGGATACAAATCGTTTATCACAAACCTGAAAATCTCAGGTGCCGCCTTGTTAAATGTTGTAATGGAGGAATCGGCGGTGGAAATGAATGAGGTGGTGGTTACCGGATCAGTATCTTCTGTGCAAAGATTGTTGAACCCTATTCCGCTGGTCTCGGTGGATAAGTTTCAGTTAAACCGCAGCGCATCAGCAAATATTATAGATGCATTGTCGTCTGTCCCGGGGGTTTCGCAGATTAGTACCGGAAATGCCGTCTCCAAACCAGTGATTCGAGGTTTGGGATATAACCGCGTACTTGTGCTCCACGACGATATAAGGCAGGAAGGACAACAGTGGGGCGACGAGCATGGCGTTGAAATTGACGAAAACAGTGTCGCCAAAGTAGAAATTATAAAAGGCCCGGGGTCCCTGGCTTATGGATCCGATGCGCTGGCTGGTGTATTGAATTTTATCTCCACGCCACCTCTCCCGGAAGGTAAAATGGACGGAAGCATACAGGCCAATTATCAAACCAATAACCGGCTGATGGACTATTCAGCAAACCATCAGGGAAATATAAAAGGTATAAACTGGCTTGTTCGGGGAACTTATAAAAAGGCTGGCAATTTCAGAAATAAATACGACGGTATTGTTTATAATTCCGGCTTCAACGAAAAGAACCTCAATGGTTATCTGGGGCTTACAAAAAAATGGGGATACGCATTTCTCCGGTTATCTACGTTTAACGAGGAACTGGGAATGATCGAGGGGGAACGCGACAACGCAGGACAATTCCTTGCTTTTGAAGTTCAGCCCGACAACACTGTGGAGCTGGTACCTGCCGGTAATAAAAAACTCAAATCCTACGACATTGATGTTCCGAAACAAAGAATCTCTCATAACCGTGCCCAGCTTAATTCCCGGCTTTTTTTGGGCGAAGGCAGTCTTCAAACCGATTTCGGTTTCCAGCAAAATAGCAGAAAAGAGTTTGCCGAGCCCGAAATGCCTGGTAATGCAGGATTATACTTCGTTTTGAAATCATTTAACTATACCGCGAAATACAATTTCAAAAAAATTGACGGCTGGCAAAACATTGCCGGTATTGGCGGTATGATCCAGAAGAACTCCAATAAAGGAGAGGAGCAGCTTATCCCCGACTATCTCCTCAACGATCTCGGGATCTTTTTTACCACCCAAAAAACCTGGGAAACACTTCATTTCTCTTCTGGTCTGAGATACGACAACCGCTCTGTCGAAACAAAAACCCTGCTGATGGAAAATAATTCCGGAAGTGATTTTCCTGCTTCATATAAATTCCAGGGGTTCAGACAGCACTTCAGTAACTTCTCCTTCAGTGCAGGAATTTCAAAAAATATTTCATCATCTGCACTTCTTAAAATCAATTATGCCAGAGGATTCAGGGCTCCTAACCTGGCCGAACTCTCCACAAATGGCAAGCACGAAGGTACCTTCCGCTACGAATATGGTAACAGAAACCTGAAATCGGAAAAAAGTAACCAGGTAGATGCTGGCGTGACATTTAACAGGCATCATGTGGTTTTTGAACTCAATGCTTTTGTAAATAGTATTGAAAATTACATTTATATTCAAAAACTTACAGCGATGAATGGCGGAGACTCCATCCCTGATCCGGCAGACCCGGCGCCAGCCTTCAGGTTTGAACAGGGTAATGCAATCCTTGGAGGTGGTGAGGTCATTTTCGATGTACACCCTCATCCTTTAGATTTTTTACACCTTCAGCAGTCGTTTTCGCTGGTAAAAGGCTTTTTAAAGAATGCTACCGACAGTACACGCAATCTGCCTTTTATACCTGCCCCTGTTTACAGGGCCGAGGTGAGAATTCAGCCGTTGAAATACAAAAGGCTGCAAAACCCTTATGTACTGCTTGAATATAGATATTACTTCAGGAAAGATGATATTTTTAGCGCATACGGTACCGAAACTCCAACCAGTAGCTATGGACTGTTGAATTTGGGGTTAGGTGGTGAAGTGCTCTCCCGCAGAAATAAAAGTTTGTTCTCCGTACATTTTCAGATTACGAATGTGATGGATATTTCCTATCAGAATCACTTAAGCCGTCTGAAATATGCTCCCGGAAATCCTTTAACTCACCGGAGCGGGATCTATAATCCGGGGCGCAATTTCTCTGTTAAACTGGAGGTTCCCTTACATTTTGGAGAATAATAAAGGATCCGTCGGAAAAGCTGGAGGTTGAATCATTAGCAAATACTGCGCGGCTGCTAAGCTGCAACGCATCGAACCTGCTTACTGCTATTCTTTTATGAAACGCATTTTGCTACATAAAAAAAGAAGTAACCCTTTCGGATTACTTCTTTCTAAATCAACCATTTAACCTTTTGAATACAGTTAAATTGTCGACCAGTTTTCTCCACTACGGATGCGGCTAATTTGCATTTCAGAAACATTAAACATTCTGGCCAGCACTGCCCCGGGGACGCCAAGTTGCAGCTGGTGTTTAATAATTCTTACATCCGAAAGCTTCAGTTTTGTATTTCTAACCGGATCAGGTTTCCGATAATGCTCGCCCAGAAAATTAGGCCAGTCTTCCCATTCCTTATAGGTTATTTCGGGACGTGCAGGCATATTCGCTGGCCGGTCCTTCCAATTCCGGTATTCTGTCGAGTTTTTGATTCCGGCCTTCCTGGCCAAAACCATTGCTTGCTGATACGGGATAAAAAAACTTCTTTTAGGTTGCTTTGGATATCCTAAAAAGTCTAACCATCCTTTCCACGTACCTTTTCTCTGAAAGTACTCATCAGGTATTCTTGGAAAATTGGCAGGAAGATACTTACCCTTTCTTTTATATTCATCAAACTTCCTTGAGGATGTAACTCCCTGTGGAACCAAATTATCCATAACCCAATTACTGGCAAGTTGATAAGACCATGTTAGAATATTATCGTAATCCGCAACCTCCAGGGTTTTCATTTTCCCGGATGTTGTAACTCTTTTCATATTCTTGCAGTTTTGGAAATGTAAAATTACCATATATTCATAACACGGCATTATAAAAAGATTAAAAAATGTTCTATAATTCAATGTTTAATTTTATTATATGAAAAATGGAAGGATATAATTTCCCGAAAATGGCCTTCATGAATTAAAAACAAAAAAATATTTAATAACTTTAAAAATAAATTAAAAGCGTAATGAGTAATCTTGATTTAAAATCTATAGTTGAAGAGGCATGGGAGAACAGATCCCTGATTGAAAACCAGGCAGTAAAAAAATCAATTCAGGAAGTAATTCATAATCTGGATAATGGTAAAATACGTGTAGCCGAACCTGTGGCTAATGGCTGGCAGGTTAACGAATGGGTTAAAAAAGCTGTGATCCTGTATTTCCCCATTCAAAAAATGGAAGTAATTGAAGCTAAACCTTTTGAATTTCACGATAAAATTCCGCTCAAGAAAAACTATAAAGCTTTAGGTGTAAGGGTTGTACCTCATGCTGTTGCCCGTTATGGTGCTTTCCTGGCTAAAGGTGTCATCCTCATGCCATCGTACGTTAATATTGGTGCTTATGTAGACGAAGGGACAATGGTGGATACCTGGGCTACAGTTGGATCGTGCGCCCAGATTGGTAAAAATGTTCACCTTAGCGGCGGTGTGGGAATAGGCGGCGTACTCGAACCCGTGCAGGCGGCTCCCGTTATTATTGAGGATAACTGCTTTATCGGCTCCCGCTGCATTGTGGTTGAAGGTGTGCGTGTTGAAAAGGAAGCCGTGCTCGGAGCCAACACTGTTATTACTCAATCGACCAAGATTATTGATGTTACAGGAAGTGAACCTGTCGAATATAAGGGAATCGTTCCCGCCAGGTCGGTTGTTATTCCGGGTGCATATACCAAAAAATTCCCTGCAGGAGAATATCAGGTGCCTTGTGCTTTAATTATAGGTAAGCGTAAAGAATCCACTAATTTGAAGACATCGCTGAACGACGCCCTGAGAGATTACAACGTCTCAGCATAATACTGATGCTTTGCCGGGGTTGTCTTGAAAGTCCTATCGGGAATATTTTGATAACTGCTGATGAAAATGCTGTTCATCAGATTTCATTTATCAATGTTATTCCTGATGGATTTGAATTAAATGCAAACACATGGACTGAAGCTGCAAAAGACCAGCTTTCCCTTTATTTCGCCGGAAAATTGAAACAGTTTGATTTGCCTTTGCTCTCCGGTTTAACTGAATTTCAAAACCTGGTTCTGGAAGAGGTGAAGAAAATACCATACGGGCAAACAGTTACCTACTCTCAACTTGCAAAACGAATGGGTTCCTTAAAACTTACAAGGGCTGTTGCCGCCGCAAATGCTTCTAATCCAAATCTGATAGTAATCCCATGCCACCGGGTTATTGGTAAAAACAACGATCTCACTGGTTATGCCGGAGAACTCTGGCGTAAAAAATGGCTGCTCCGTCACGAAAATGCAATTATTCCCTTGCTACCCTGAGTAATGCAAAAACACAGGCTAAACGCTATTTTTAGGACATCTGCATGTTTATTTCTCAAAATTTACTAAATTTAATATAGTGTTATTAGTCGGGTTATAAGATGAACAAAAGGAACAGAGAGGCAGATGATCATACTGAGAAAAAAGATTTTCCCGATGCTTACATTACGGTCGATCAACATAAATCCATTTCCAATTGTAACACTGCAGCCGGAAAATTATTTAAAATCAAAAAGAAAGACTTAACAGGCGTCCTTTTTGAAGATTTCATTAGTCGGAAAGTAAATCCTCTTGGCTTGTCAAAACTCTTAAAGAGTGTTGCTCTTGGAATTCACCATACATCCGTTAATATTGAACTTAAAGGCCGGAAAGGTATTTATACTTTTACAGTCAGTGCTGAAAAAGGAACCAATGACGGCTCCGTTAACATTTTTATCAGAAAAGCTGTTAAAGCTTCAGCAATCAAAAAACCTGTTGAAGTAAACGTTACATATCTTACGGAATTAGCTTCCGGACTGACCGATATCAACATAGAGGACGAAGTTTTTGAGTTTCTGGCAGCAAGGTTGAAAGAGTTATACCCTGATGTAATTATCCTGATTAACCGGGCTAATGACGATGGCACAAAATTGCGTCTTGAAAAAGTGCTTGGCGTCGAAAATTTTCTGCTTTATAAACTGATAAAATTAATCGGGTTTAACCCCATTGGTAAAGAATATACAGTTTCGGAAGAGTTCAGAACGCAACTCTCAAGGCCTGAATTGCATCACTTTGATTATGGCTTTGTGGAATTTGTAAATAAGGAAATTCCCGATGCTTTGGCTTTAATGGTTGAAAAAGCATTAAAAATCAAAGATATTAGTACCCTCGGAATTGCTGATAATGGCCAGTTCTTTGGATTTATTCATCTATTCACCACTGCGCATAGTGAGCAGTTAAATAAATCGGTACTCGAATCAATCATTTACCTTTGCTATTTATCCATTGCCCGCATCAAATCGGTTCAGAGCCTTAAGGAAAGTGAAAGAAAATATAAACTTTTGGCCGACAATGTTAAAGATGTAATTTTTACCCTCGACCTCGATCTCCGGTATACTTACATCAGTCCTTCTGTTAAAGATCTGAGAGGCTACGAACCTTGGGAAGTTATCGGTCAGCCAATTTACACATCGGTTTCAACCCAATCTTTTAATTTTATCCACAAACTTCTCATCGAAAAGATGGAGTTGTATAAAACCGGTGAGAGTTTACCCATGGAGGAATATATACTCGAACTTGAGCTGCCCCACAAAAACGGTAGCATGGTGTGGGCAGAGATTAAGGCTTCGTTTATACTCGACCACCAGAAAAGACCGGTTGGTTTGCTGGGAGTAACCCGTGATATTACGGAAAGAAAGCTTTCGCAGGAGCAACTTCTGAAAAAAAATCTGGAACTAAATGAAGCCAATGCTCAAAAAGACAAATTATTCTCCATCATAGCACACGACCTGAAAAATCCTTTTGGTCATATTCTTAATTTTTCGGGATTGTTGATGGATCATTACGACCATTACTCCGAAAGCAGAAGAAAACAATTTATCGACTTAATAAACAAAAGCAGTCAGCAAATTTATCTCTTACTTGAGAATTTGCTGGACTGGGCACGATCGCAGGGAGGAAAGATGGACTTTTTTGCTCAGAATATCGATCTTGAAAAAATAGTAATTGAAGTTGCCGATTTACTGAATTACACTGCTACCTCCAAAAACATAAAACTTTATGTTTCGGTACCTCCTAATCTGATCCTGTTTGTGGATGAATTTATGCTCAAAACCATCCTCCGCAATCTGGTCGGTAATGCCATAAAGTTTACTCCCGACGGTGGTACGGTTCAAATTGCAGCAAAAAAGGACATTCACGAAACTATCATTTCTGTTATTGATAACGGCGTTGGCATGGATAGCGAATTGTCAAATTCCTTGTTTACACTCGATCTGAGCCTTACCCAACCCGGAACAAAGGGGGAGAAAGGAACCGGACTTGGTTTATTGCTCTGTAAGGAATTTGTTGAAAGGCACGGAGGTAAGATATGGGTAACCAGCACGCCTGGTAAAGGCAGCATTTTTTCGTTTTCAATCCCGAACCAGCAGGAATCTCATAGTGAATTGCCCTGATAATACCGGCATCGTGCCCGTTCCATCGGCTATTTACTCATTCTTTTAAATCATCACTTGATTCCTGGCTCTTTTTCAAGTATTTTTGCCGGAAAATAACAAACAAACTCATGGACAAAAGATCTCACAGGGATATATCAAAAAAAATTCAGCCAATCGCTTCAACACCCGATAATTCGAACAAATTCAAAGATGACATTGTAAAATGCCTGGAAGTTTTGAGAGCCGGAGGAGTGATTCTTTACCCCACCGAAACTGTTTGGGGCATCGGTTGCGATGCTACTAACGAAGCTGCCGTTAAAAAAGTTTGTGAGATAAAACAAAGAGATGAGGACCATTCCATGCTTGTGCTCGTAGAGCATGCCGACAGACTTGGACGTCATGTGCGGCAAATTCCGGAAGTGGCAATTCAATTGATCGAGGTAAACGATAAACCTATGACCGTTGTGTATCCGGGTGCTGTAAACCTGGCTGCAAATATCACCGGACAGGATGGCTCGGCCGGTATAAGAATAACAAGTGACGAGTTTTGCAAAAAACTGATTGCCGCGCTCAACAGACCTCTTGTTTCAACTTCAGCGAATATCAGCCATGAGCCTGCTCCCAAAAACTTCAGGGATATTGACGAGAAAATTAAATCGCAGGTTGATTATGTTGTAAAATGGCGACAAAACGATTCAACTCCGGGTATAAGCTCATCGGTTATCAAGGTTGGCCTCAAGGGAGAGATAGAAATAATCCGCCCCTGACGGGATCACTCTTTTTGCTTAACCAGAATAAGTTTGCTTAAATCGTAACCTCTGCTGCGCGCCTTGGCCAGCAACATCTGATAGATTTCAGGCTTCATTTGCGGCGTACGCGATAATATCCATAAATACCGGGGCGACGAACTTCCTATCATTACCCAGTTGTAATTTACCTGGTCAAGTTCCATCACATAATAATCAGCATAAAAAAACAGGAAGAACGATACTTTAAATTTCCCCGGTTCCGATGGATCGGGTATTTTAGCCTTGCCTTCGGCAACTTTTAACTTGCCGTCGAGTGTTTTTAAACGTCCCTGGTTCACTACCCTGATTTTACCATTGGGCTTCAGACTATATGTGGCGGTCACTCCAACCAGGTCGTTTTCAAAAGAGTGAGGAAAACGTGCAATCTCATACCAGGTGCCCAGGTATCGGTTTAAATCTAACTTTTTTACAGTGCTGCTGTTAATCATATCCGAATCAGTTTGTGCTTTTGGTCCACTGCAGGAAAGGATCAGAATTAATCCCGCTAAAAGCGATAAATATTTCATTTTTCTACTTATTAATTATTACAACAAGTTAGCTCAATTTTTAGCCGTTCCCAATTAAATTTATTATTAATCCAACAATTATCAACTCATATATGCCTTAGCCTGCATAATTCACAAATCTTAACAACCTCACCCCCCAGCCCCCACTCCTAAAGAGCCGATGTGAAAAAGTCGGAAAGACTTCGACTACGCTCAGTCTGACGCCTTAAATCAGCCATTTGTCATATTAAGCGTAAAAGTGAGCCTGTTGAAGTGCGAAATATGACTCTCCGTTGACTTTTCACACAACCTCATTTAGGGTGAGGTGTTTTTAATTTGTGACTGCTTTTGTATCTTAGTTGAAATAAAATTCTTGTTCTATGAAGAATAAAATTCTCCTGTTGGCTTTAATCCAGCTATTGTTCAGTTACAGTGTGTACGGTAAACCCATACGGATCCTTGTAGTAACAGGTGGCCATGGTTATAACCAAACAACTTTTAATGAGATGCTTGCTTCACTGGGACCTGAAATTTCTTATGAAATAGCTGAACTGCCCGAGGCATATAACATGTTCCTTCCCGAAAACAGGAGTAAATACGATGTATTGGTTTTTTACCATATGTATCAGCAAATAACCGAAGAACAAAAAAAGGCTTTCGCTGATTGTATTGCCGGTGGTAAGCCTTTGGTGGTGCTTCACCATTCAATTTGCGCATACGACAATTGGGAAGAGTATTTCCGGATTGCCGGGGGGAAATATTTTCATAAAGCAACTTCTTTTGAGGGTAAGGAATATAAACCCTCGTCCTATATTCACGACCTGAAGTTTATGGTACATGTGGCAAACAAAAAACATCCTGTAACCAGGGGAATTGAGGATTTTGAAATTTTCGACGAGACTTACGACGATTACTATGTGGCCCCCGGAGTAACCCCACTGCTTACGACTGAAGAAACTTCCAGCACGCCCGTTATCGGCTGGACCCACAAATACGGAAAAGCCCGCGTTGTAACACTTCAGAGCGGACACGATACTCCCACCTTTCAACTCCCGGTGTACCGTAAACTCTTAAAACAATCTATTCTCTGGGTTTACAAAGGAAAATGACAATGTTAACCTGCAGACTTCGGAAGTTTTAGGCTGAAAACCCACTATGAAGTCTCACGCCAAATGCTGTTCATCTGTAACAGCCTAATCTCTTGTATTTTTCTGTGTAAAACTCTATGGTACTCTGTGTAACTATTTAAAAAACTGTATTAATTCAAAAAATATTCAAGCTCTATCGCTGTCAGATTGTAAAGAAGCAGCGTATTCAAATATTCTTCTTTAATTTTCATCGCCTCCGAAATACTCTGAAGGTATTCGGTATATTCAATTTCTTCTTTCTTTAATTTCAGAACCGCCATTTTGATAAGCATCTCTGCCTGGTTCAGCGCATTCTCCCGGTAATATATAACACTTATAAATTGCTGATCGAGCTTTATTTTTAAATCGTCGATAGTTTGCTCCAGCTCATAAGTTTGCTGGGTAGCAGTGTTCGCGGCAATCTCGGAGTTGATGCGTGCTTCTTTGATACGTGCCGCCTGGGGCAGGAACCATAATGGCACGGATATCCCTATTTGAAATCCTTGCAAATTCTTTACCGGCTCTATGCTTTGATTAAAATATCCGGCACTGATTCCGGGTGTCAACCTGGATTTTTCAAGGCTGAGTTCTGCCTTTTTCTGATTAACCTCCCGCTGGTAATACTCCTTGAAAGTATAGGGATAAAATTTGTCGGCTGTGCCCTCCGGAAAACTAATACTGTAAAGATCCAGATCTGTCATCGCCGGTTGATAGTTTTCCTCCGAATAAATGCTCCTGTTCAGGTAATTAACTGCAATTTTCAGCTGTTCCTGCGCAGTAAGGGTCTTTCGCTGCGATTCGGCATATTTGGTTTCGGCCATGGTTTTTTCAAGCAGATTGCTTTCTCCCAGCTCAAAATGCAGCTTTGCAATACGCAGGAATTCTTCATATAAGTCGGACTCCTGCTTGATAAGACTGTTAACCGAAATTTGGTATATCCACCTGAAATAAGCCTCTTTAACTTTAGCAATAAGTTGCTTTTGAGTTATTTTTTGCTGCGACTGACTTAATTCGAGTTCACTTTTATACAGCTTGCTTCGCTGATAATGGGTAAAAGGCGATCCGAAATCCTGAATAACTGATAATCTGTTATCCTTCACCTGCGAGTTTATCTCTCCGTATTCCCAGGTTAAACTTAAAGGTTCAGGCTGAAAACCTTTCCTGGTTTGTGCTGCTTCAACATTCAACGCAGCATTCCTGGATGAAGGATGATTGCTCAATGCCATCTTCACAGCATCGTCCATAGTAAGTACTTTTGCTTCCGGTGTTTGCGAAAAGACCTGAGAAACCGGCAAAAAGAGAAGAATAACCATAAAGATTTTTAGTCCGCCAAGTTTTGTTCTTACTTTAGGAGGTGCGTTGAAAATGCTGTATAGAATGGGTAAGATTATCATTGTCAAAAGGGTTGAGGTGATAAGCCCTCCGATAACAACAGTTGCAAGTGGTTTTTGAACTTCAGCTCCAGCAGAACTTGAAATAGCCATTGGCAGAAATCCCAGCGATGCCACCATAGCAGTCATCATCACCGGCCTCAAACGTGTGAGTGCTCCTTCAACCACAAGATCGCTCAAAGGCATTCCTTCTTTGTGAAGTTTGTTGTAATAGCCTATCAGCACTATCCCATTCAGTACCGAAACTCCAAAGAGGGCAATAAAACCTACACCTGCTGAAATACTGAAGGGCATTCCGCGAATTGCCAGCGCAGCAATACCGCCGATGGCCGATAGGGGAACGGCAGTAAATATCAGGATGGCGTATTTTAAGGAGTTAAAAGTGAAAAATAACAACAGCATAATTAATCCCAAAGCGAGAGGAATCGCAATGCTCAGCCGTTTTTTGGCCGCTTCAAGGTTCTGGAACTGTCCTCCATACGAAATGGAATATCCGGGTTTAAGCTGAAGACGGCTTTCCAGACCGGAACGGATTTCGGTGATCAGGCTTTCGATATCGCGGTTACGTACGTTAATGCCTATGATAACTCTGCGTTGGGTATTATCCCGGCTGATTTGCATAGGGCCGGTAATAAAATTCACTTTCGCCACTTCTCCCAAAGGTATCTGCTGCCCCTGAGCATTACGGACAAACAGCCGGTTAAGGTCAAAATCGTGCCTGTTGTCAATATTTAAACGAATCACCAAATCGAATTTCTTCTCTCCCTCAAAAACCACCCCGGCTTTCTCTCCTGCATAAGCTGCGGAGATTATCCCATTAAGCTGGGCTACACTCAACCCGTACTGTGCCATTTTTTGACGGTTATAGCTTACTACAAGCTGGGGCAGACCTGCAATCTGTTCCACTTTGACATCAGCGGCTCCGCGGATTTTTGAGATAAGGGATGCCGCTTCGTTGGCCTTTTTGAAAAGCTCATCCATGTCCTCGCCGAAAATCTTAATAGCAATGTCGGTTTTTGCGCCTGTCATCAATTCATTAAAACGAAGCTGAATGGGTTGTGTAAAATCGAACGAGGCACCTGCCACGGTGTTAAGTTTCTCTTTCATTTTATTCACAAGTTCTTCGCGCGATTTGGCGCTCACCCATTCTTCACGTTCCTTCATGGTGATCATAATATCAGCATCTTCAACAGCCATAGGGTCTGTAGGAACCTCAGCAGTACCAATTTTTGAGATTACTTCTATTACTTCAGGAAAATTATCTATCAGCATCTTCTCAGCTCTGCCTGCTATTTCCATACTTTCGGAAAGTGAACTGCCCGGTGGCAGGCTCATCTGCATTGCCAGATCGCCTTCTTCCAGATTGGGGATAAATTCTCCTCCCAGATGCCTGAATCCCCATATACTTAAAAGAAAAACTACTATCGTAAACGAAAGAATGATGTATTTTAATTTCAAAGCCCACCTTAACACCGGAACATAGCTCCGTTTCAAAAAATCCATGATTTTATCGGAGATAGTCCGCTTTGCTTCTATCTTTTTACTCAGAAACAGGGATGTTACCATGGGTACATAGGTAACGGAAAGTAATAAGGCTCCAATAATGGTGAAACTTACTGTCTGCGCCATGGGGACAAACATTTTTCCTTCGATGCCGGTAAGCGTGAGGATAGGAAAAAATACAATCAGAATGATGAATACGCCGAATGCTGCCGATTTATATATGCCCGATGTAGTCTCGAAAACAACTTTGTCCATCTCTTCCCGGCTAAGGGTTTGGCCTTTATGGTGAACAAAAATGTGATGTATAATACTTTCGACGATAATTACAGCCCCATCGACGACAATACCAAAGTCGATGGCGCCCAGCGACATCAGGTTGGCACTCACTCCGAACAAACGCATCATTATGAATGCAAAAAGCAACGACAACGGGATAATGGATGCCACCACAAGTCCGGCCCGGAAATTTCCCAAAAGCAGCACCAGCACAAAAATTACAATTAGTCCACCTTCAACCAGGTTGCGCGAAACGGTGGTAATGGTCTTTTTAACAAGCCGCGATCTGTCAAGGTATGGTTTCAAATAAACTCCTTCGGGTAATAGCTTTTGGACTTTTTCAACCCTTTTCTTCACTTCGGAGATCACATCCGACGAATTTGCTCCCTTCAGCATCAGGGTAATACCGCCAACACATTCTCCTTCGCCGTTTTTGGTCATGGCTCCAAACCGGTTGGCAGAACCAAATTTCACTTTGCCAACATTCCCAACTTTCACAGGAACTCCGTTGTTCGATTTCACCACTATATCTTCAATATCGGAGAAATTTTGTACCGTACCTTCCGTGCGTATGTAATAAGCATTATTGTATTTTTCAATGTAACTGCCGCCTGAATTCTGATTATTTGCTGTAAGTGCATCATAAACTTCGTCAATGGTAACGTCCATGCTCCTCAGTAAAACAGGGTCAACCGCCACTTCATACTGCTTAAGATAACCTCCGAAGCTGCTGATTTCAACAATCCCGGGAATACCCGAAAGCTGCCGCTTCACAATCCAATCTTGAATAGTGCGTAACTCGGTAACATCGTACAAATGTTCAAAGCCTTCCTTCACTGCAAGTGTGTACTGGAAAATTTCGCCCAACCCAGTGGTGATGGGCATTAACTGCGGTTTCCCATAACCCTGGGGAAGCTCTTCGGCAACTATCTGGATTTGCTCGTTTACAAGCTGCCTGGCATTCAAAATAGGAACTTTATCCTTAAAAACTACAGTTACAACGGAAAGACCAAACCTTGAAATGGATCGGATCTCCTGAACATTCAGGATATTGGCCATCCCGATTTCAACCGGAGCGGTAATGTATTTTTCAACTTCCTGCGGTGCCAGCGAAGGAGCTACCGTTACAATCTGAACCTGATTGTTGGTGATATCAGGAACCGCATCAACAGGAAGTTTGAGCATTGAATACAACCCGGTTAAGAACAAAAACACAACTGTGATTCCAACAAATAATTTATTGCGAATGGAGAATTGAATAATATAGTCAAACATGTCCGGCGATTGAGATTAAGCGTATTCATTCCATAGATGGGTAAATTTACAAATTTTAAAGAACAGCACCCTCAATCGGAGAACTTTTAAAACTTCTTTGATGTTTAATATTCAATAACTCTTAAATTCAAAAGAATTCAGTATTCAATAATCATATGCTTAAATGGAAACCGAAATTTCAATTCTTGGGGGAGGATGCTTCTGGTGTACCGAGGCAGTCTTTAAAAAAGTTCCTGGTGTAATTAAAATAGATTCAGGCTATGCCGGAGGTTTTATAAAAAATCCGGCTTACCGCGAAGTATGCAATGGTACTACCGGGCATGCAGAGGTGGTACGACTTGAATTTAATCCTGAGCAGGTAAGCTTTGAAAAAATATTAAGAATTTTCTTCATGACGCATGACCCAACGACTCTCAACCGGCAGGGCAACGATGTGGGCACCCAATACAGGTCCGCAATTTTCTATATGAATGAAAGTCAAAAGCAGCAGGCCGAAAAAGTTAAGCAGGAGCTCGAAAACGAAGGAATTTTCAAAAGCTCCATCGTTACAGAAATCGTCCCCTTCTCAAACTTTTATAAAGCCGAAGATTATCATCAGAATTATTATGCAAATAATTCCTATCAACCTTATTGTCAATATGTAATTGCACCCAAACTGGAGAAATTCGGCAAACTATTCAACGAATACGCTCCTTAAAATACAAGGTTCGGGACCGGCCTTTTGAAAATTGCGTTAAGAAAACAAAAGGGTTACCGTAGCGAGGGGATTGTAGCGGTAAAATGGTAAGAATATCATCAACCAATAGAATTATCAAATACGATTGATCCTGAAAGTTTGCAGGCATCAGCGGCTTATCCCCGCAGCAGGGAAATCTTTTGTTTTTAGCCAATTTTCAAGAAGCCTTGATCTTTGGGTACCTTTGGATCAAGCCAAAGGTACATATATCTAGATTTGGGTATATAGATCTACCAATGGCAATTTATATAGAAAAAGTTTATGACGCATTTTAAATTAAGCTAAATAAAACAAAATGCTCAAGGTTCGGGACCAGCCTTCTAAAAATAGCGGAAAGGAAACCGCAGGGATTGCGTCAATAGGGGGTACACCAGGACGCGCGTCCGCGTGACGGGCAGGTGCAGGGATGCTGAAAAAAGAAATGCTATAACATCGACGCAAATGTAATTTCCTCCTCCAAAATACTAAAGAAACTTCAGGAGATGATTGAATTCAATCAGTATATAAACAGGAACAGCTCCGTTAGGAGCTGAACATCAGTAGCCCTGGGATGGAGCAAGGCGGAATCCCAGGGTATAACCATAATCATCCAAACCGCGGCGCGACATTATGTTGAGAAAGAAAACTCATTGCCATCGCCACAACTGATTTACACTTATATTATCAGGTATAACGAATTCTCTGTCCAACACGGAGAATCTTTGTCGACTTTATTTTATTTAGCTTACAGAGCCTGCTTACAGATGTTCCGTATTTCATAGCTATTCTTCCCAATGTGTCACCCCTGCGGACAACGTGGTACCGTATTTTCTGAATCTCGATAAGATACGCGAAGTGAGAGGCATCTAAATTGAGAACATCGGATTTGATTGCATAATTATCGAAATCAATGATGTCGTGCGGATTAATGCACTGCCCAAGGTAACGAACTTCATAGTGAAGGTGCGGACCGGTGGAACGTCCGGTATTTCCTCCCAAACCAATCGGGTCACCCGCCTTTACATATTCATCTTCAGCTACAATCTGCTTAGACAAGTGTCCGTAAATGGTTTCCAAACCATTGTCATGACGAATTACTACA
>JAJYAG010000136.1 GCA_021779665.1 Bacteroidota bacterium
GCTTTTATCTTCGCTTCGGCGTCGGCTTTTTTGTTTAATTCGTTTTGCACCACCTGCTGTGGTGCGCTGTTTACGAACTTTTCGTTCGACAGCTTTTTATTTACCGAAATCAGAAATCCTTTTGCATACTCAAGTTCTGCTTTCAGCTTTTTAACTTCTTCTTCAACATCAATTTTACCCGCCAGCGGCACAAAATATTCGGCCGACTTCACCATAAACGAGATGGCTCCTTCGGGTTTCTCCGCCAGTACTTCAATGTTCTCAAGGTTACCAAGCTTTTTCACTATGGGATCAAAACCTGCCGGGCGCTGACTGTCTTTAAGTACCTGCAGTATCAGCGTATCCTTGTTCGGTATGTTTTTATCCTGACGGATCATACGCAACGAGGCAACGATCTCTTTCACAAATTCGAACTGACCAATTAAAGCTTCGTCAAACTTTCCGGGTTTTGGCATTGCTGCAAGCATAATGGTTTCGCCCGCTTTTCTTTCATCAATAAAATGATAAATTTCCTCAGTAATAAAAGGCGTAAACGGGTGTAATACTTTCAGCAGTTTTTCGAAGAAACCGACAGTAGCCTTATAGGTAGCCGCATCCACAGGTTGCTGGTATGCAGGTTTCACAATTTCGAGGTACCACGACGAAAACTCATCCCAAAACAGCTTATATACCTGCATCAGAGCTTCCGAAACCCTGAATTTTTCAAAGAGATCGTCGACCGATGTTATCGTCTGATTCAATACATTCTCGAACCACTCAATTCCTATCTTCGAAGCTTCGGGTTGTGGAATTGTATTATCTACCTGCCAAGATTTTACAAGGCGGAAGGCATTCCATATTTTGTTATCGAAATTACGTCCCTGTTCCGTTAAGCTTTCGTCGAACAACAAGTCGTTACCTGCGGGCGAACACAACAACATGCCTAAGCGAACTCCGTCGGCGCCATACTTTTCTATTAAATCGAGCGGATCGGGAGAGTTACCCAACGATTTACTCATCTTTCTTCCTTGTTTGTCGCGCACAATCCCGGTGAGACAAACATTTTTGAAAGGCATGGTTCCCCGGAATTCATATCCGGCTATGATCATACGGGCTACCCAAAAAAATAAAATATCAGGAGCGGTAACAAGATCGTTCGTTGGATAATAATAATTAATATCAGCACCATCGGGCTTACGGATACCATCAAAAACAGCGATAGGCCATAACCACGACGAGAACCAGGTATCCACAACATCGTTGTCCTGCTTCAGATTGGCAGCAGTCAGGCCCGGATCCTTTACTTTTTCCCGTGCAAGTTTTACGGCTTCTTCAATATTCTCGGCTATCACATACTCATTGGTGCCATTAATATAATACGCCGGAATTTGCTGTCCCCACCACAACTGACGCGAGATACACCAGTCCTTCACATTTTCCATCCAATGGCGGTAGGTGTTTTTGAACTTGGCAGGAACTAATTGTATATTATCATTTAAAACATTTTCGAGCGCTGGTTCCGAGAGCTTTTTCATACTCACAAACCACTGCATCGAGAGCTTGGGTTCAATTACGGCATCCGTTCTTTCCGAAAAACCGACCTTGTTCACATACTCTTCAATTTTGGCAATCTGTCCAATTTCCTGAAGCTTTTTTACAATGCTTTCGCGAACCACAAACCGGTCTTCGCCGACAAATATTTCAGCTTTTTCGTTCAATGTACCATTATCATTGAAGATATCGATGGATGGTAGATTATATTTCTGCCCGAGTTCGTAGTCGTTGATATCGTGTGCCGGAGTTACTTTGAGCACGCCGGTACCGAATTCCCGATCCACGTAAGTGTCGGTAATAATGGGAACTTCGCGGTTAATCAAAGGTACAAGTACCTTTTTGCCGTGCAGATGCAGGTAGCGTTCGTCTTCAGGATGAATACAAACGGCCGTATCACCAAGGATGGTCTCGGGACGGGTGGTTGCAATGGTAACAAACTCGTTGCTGCCGGCAATTTTATATTTTACAAAATAAAGTTTGGAGTTAACTTCCTTGTAGTTTACCTCCTCGTCCGAAACGGCAGTGAGCGCCTTCGGGTCCCAATTGACCATGCGGACACCACGATAAATGAGTCCTTTGTTGTAAAGGTGAATAAAAACCTTCAGCACACTTTCGGACATATCAGGATCCATGGTGAATTTAGTTCTGTCCCAATCGCACGAAGCGCCCAGCTTTTTAAGCTGTTCCAGGATAATGCCTCCATGTTTTGTTTTCCATTCCCAGGCATGTTTCAGAAACTCTTCGCGGGTAAGATCGTTCTTTTTGATTCCTTCGGCGGCAAGTTTGGCTACCACGCGGGCTTCGGTGGCAATGGATGCATGGTCGGTACCGGGTACCCAGCAGGCGTTTTTTCCCTGCATGCGGGCACGGCGAATCAAAACATCCTGCAACGTATTGTTGAGCATGTGGCCCATGTGCAGCACACCGGTTACGTTAGGCGGCGGAATAACAATGGTGTAAGGCTCGCGGTTATCGGGAACTGAGCGAAAAAAGCCCTGATCCATCCAGTATTGGTACCATTTGTCCTCAACCTGTTTCGGATCGTATTTCGAAGGAATCTCCATGATTTATAAATCTTTATATATTTTCGTAAGAAAGCGGTAAAATTATAAATTTCTGGGTAAAAATTACTGTTTAAATTAACAAACGCATAATGTTTGCGAATCATAAAAATATTGAAGATAAACATTCCACCTTTCGAAACCTTTTTGCACCAATTTCATAAAAGGAAATGTTTGTTTAGCTGAATAACGGTCGTGTATTTTATTTACCTTTATCAGGTTTTTTAACATGACAAATGTCATCTAAACGAAAATTCTATTATTTTTGTCACCTTTAATTAAAATGGATATGAAAAAGCTGTTTGTTACATTAGTATCAATAGTTGCCTTCTCGGGTTTTGTTTTTGGTCAGG
Organism: Bacteroidota bacterium; assembly: GCA_021779665.1. Lineage (GTDB taxonomy): Bacteria > Bacteroidota > Bacteroidia > Bacteroidales > JAAUTT01 > JAAUTT01. The sequence continues at coordinate 2,948 of JAJYAG010000136.1, forward strand.
AAGCTGCCACGGAAAATAAGAACGCTCCGGAAATCGAGTTTACTTCTGTTGTTCACGATTTTGGAACTATACCTTATGAAGGAAATGGGACCTACACTTTTGAATTTAAGAATGTAGGAAAGGAACCGCTGGTGTTGGGCGAAGTTCGTTCATCGTGTGGTTGCACAACTCCCGAATACACTAAGAATCCTATCAAAAAAGGAGAAAAAGGACAGATCAAGGTAACCTATAATACTAAAATTATTGGCCCTTTTACAAAAAGTATATACGTTCCTTCGAATGCCAAGACTCCGAATGTAACGTTGACAATCAAGGGTACAGTTTCGGATAAGAAGTAGTACCTGCAAGGATTTTATTAATGAGAAATCATCTTAATACCAGTTTTTTCGCAGTTGCAACCATCGCCGCGTCGGCGGCAGTTGCTTAATTTGTCTGTTGCCGGTAAATTTTTACCTGCACAGGGAGCGAAAGACCTGATGTTAGGATGATTTTTTTTTGTGAATAATTATCTGGTGAATAGGTTTAATCTCTACAGCCTAATACCTATAGCCCAAAGCCTATTAATATTAAAATAGAATAAACAAATGCCCCGGATCTCTGAAAAAGGACGTCAAATGCCGGCTTCTCCCATACGGAAACTGGTACCTTATGCTGAAGAAGCTAAACGCAAAGGAAGAAAGGTTTATCACCTGAATATTGGTAACCCCGATTTGCCAACTCCTCCTGTCGCGATTGAAGCCATGAAGAACCTCAGTTTAAAAACCATATCGTACGGTCACTCAGCGGGCGACGAATCCTTTCGCAGGAAAATGGCGGCATATTATAATCATATCGGAATTTCGGTTAATCATGAAGAGATACTGGTAACATCCGGGGGCTCGGAAGCATTGCTTTTTGGGATGATGAGCTGCATGAATACCGATGAGGAAGCCATTGTCCCTGAGCCGTTTTATGCAAACTATTATGGTTTTTCGCTCACTGCGGGCCTGCATATCGTTCCTGTCCGGTCAACAATTGAAACAGGCTTTGCACTTCCTCCCATTGAAGAATTCGAAAAGCTGATTACACCTAAAACCAAGGCTATCATCATATGCAATCCCAATAATCCCACAGGTTATCTCTATTCCGAAAAGGAACTGAATATTCTGGCCGGAATGATCAAAAAGCACGATTTGTTTCTTTTTTCGGATGAGGTGTACCGTGAATTCTGCTACGATGGCAAAAAACATATTTCGGCCATGAACCTGAAAGGAATTGAAGAGCATGTGGTTATGGTCGATTCGTTATCCAAACGTTACAGCGCCTGCGGTATCAGGGTAGGAGCGTTGGTTTCGCACAATAAGGATGTGATTAACACGGCACTTAAATTTGGCCAGCAAAGACTTTGTCCGCCTGTTTTAGGACAGCTTGCCGGTGAAGCAGCACTTGATCTGAACGACGATTATTACGAATCGGTAAAACAGGAATATGTTCGTCGGCGCGATTTTCTTGTCGGCGCGTTGAATAATATCCCTGGTGTAGTATGCCCTAAGCCCAGTGGAGCTTTTTATGTGATTGCCAAATTACCAGTTGACGATGCCGAACAGTTTGCCCAATGGCTGCTCAGCGATTTCGAATTTGAAAATCAAACGCTGATGGTAGCTCCGGCAAATGGATTTTATTCGTCGCCCGATTTAGGTAAAAACGAAGTTCGTTTGGCTTATGTGCTTAATGTAAACGATCTGGAGAAAGCGATGGTTTGTCTTTCGGAGGCACTGAAGGTTTATCCGGGAAGAGTGGGATAAATTCAGTTGCGGTTTTGCTTTTATGGGTTACGGTACTTAAATATTCAACTCGTTAAATGTTAATGAAGTAATTTGAAGTATTTGGTTAAATTTGCATAAAAAACAGATAACATGGCATATAAGATCAATATTGTATTTGAAAAAGATGAACATGGATATTATGTTTATGCACCAAGTTTACCAGGATGCCATTCTCAGGGTGATAGTTTTGAGGAGGCTATGGATAACATTAAAGAAGCAATAGAACTCTACCTGGAAACTGTACCTTGGGATGAAGTGGATGAGATGCTTAGCAAAGAAATATTAACCACAATGGAGGTTAAAGTTGCCTAGGCTGCCTGTTTTAGACGCTAAGAAAGGTGAACGACTTCTTTTACAAAATGGATTTACATTGAATTGAAGTAAAGGAAGCCATCGTATTTATGAAAAAGGTAAAGCTCGAATAGTTGTCCCTTTTCATGCAGGAAAAAGCTTGCATCCTAAAATTGTCAAAGACATTTCTGAGGCTATTAAATAACCCGCACCAGCTCACACCTTCTTTTCCCAGTAATGCATAACCGGTTCACACTCATCGAATCCCAGGCTTTTATATAGTCCCTGGGCGTTATGGTTATCATTGCGGACTTCAAGTGTCACCTTGCAATAATCCTTTTCTTTTGCTATTTCAATAACTCTACCAAGAAGTTTTCTTCCCACACCTTTTCCTCTTACCGATTTCAGTACTGCCAGATCGTGCACATTGATATAAGGTTTCACGTTAAAAGTTGAGAAATTCACAAAGCAGGTGGCAACACCAACAAAATTGTCATTGTCCAAAGCAAAGAGCACAAATGCACCCGGGTGTGTGGCCAGACCATCAACCAGTGGCTGTTTATTCTTTTCGGGCATCGGATTACCGCCACCCATCGGGTCCTGCATATAAGCATCAATCAGTTCCACAACTTTTTGACGGTGAACAGCATTTTTAAAATCGCACTGTATAATTTCGACCATAGATTTTCAGTTATTATTAGCAAGGTGTAAAAGTAATTTTTTACCTGCTTATTCGAATACGTATATTTGAAAATCTAAAACCTTCAAACCTATGAAAGCCATTAAATGGATTTTACTTGTTCTTATTTTGTCGGGACTTGGTTTTCTGGCCTGGCATTTTCTTAGCCCCTACTCAAAAACAGACCCGCTTGGAGCTATTCCATACGATGCTGTCATGATTGCCGAAACCGATAATCTTTTCGATGCCTGGGATAAACTCACAACCAATAAGGCATGGGTTAAACTTAAGCAACAGCCTATATTTACGAAACTTGGCAAAGGCATTAGTATGATGGATACAATTATCCAGAGCAATCGTCAATTATCAGAATTTATTGGACATCGGAAGGTATTTGTATCCATGCACATGACAACTGGAGCGAAATATGATTTTGCCTACATAATCGACTTAAGGCGAATTTCAAAAATCTTAAAGCTGAAAGATTTTGTTGGAAGTTTTTCTACTTCTTCACTGAATGTTACCCGCCTGAATCATGAGAACGGAGATATTTTTCAGGTTGAAATGAAGAAAAACGGTCAGAAGTTCTATTGCTACTTCAACAACAACCTGTTTGTGGGATCGTTTTCAAAGGCCATTATTGAAAAATCGATGAAAGTCTCCTCAGAAAAGAGTTTCCTTAGCGATATTCATTTTGGCGAAATTATAAATAAGAACAGCAACAGTGGTATTTTCAGGCTATATATTAATTATGCACGGCTCGACGACTATTTCAAAAGTATGCTTGTGAAGCTTGATGAAAATATGCGGAATCTTACAAACAGTCTTCGATATACAGGTTTGACATTTGATATAGAGTCTTCCGGCAGTATTTCATGTGAAGGCTATACCAGCATCAACGATTCTGTTACATCTTCACTCAAGGCGGTAATAAATTCAGGCATGGGTAATGGAGCTATCGAAGAAGTTTTGCCATCCAACTTTTCATCATCAGTTAGTTTGTGTTTTAACCGGTTTACCGATTATTTCGATAATACGCAGGAAGCTCTTAAGGAAACTCCTTATGCTTACAACAAATACCAGAAGGAAATTGAAGCCATAGAGAGCTACCTGGGAATCAGTGTAAGGAAGAATTTTATGGATTGGATCGGAGAGGAGGTGACTCTGGCGCAAATGGAACCGATGGGATTAGGTAAGAACAACGAGTTTGCTGTTTTTCTGAAGGCCCGGAATACAAAAGATGCCCGCGAAAATCTTGAGTTTATCGCAAAGCGTATTAAAAATCGTACACCGGTCAAAATTGAAGATGTTGACTATAAAGGTTATACTATTCATTATCTTTCTGTAAAGGGGTTTTTCAAAGTTTTTCTTGGCAAGTATTTTCAAAAACTTGAATCGCCTTACTATACTTTTATTGGCGATTATGTTGTGTTAAGCAACCATCCGCAGGTGCTAAAAGCGATTATAGACGCCAGGGTTGAAGAGTCTTTTCTTGAGAAGCAACCGGATTTTGGTGAGTTTTATTCCAATTTTGCTAGAAGATCTAATGCTATAGTTTTGGTTAATACTTCCAGTTTTCTGAAAGCTCTAAAATATGATATGAGACCACAATCGTTCAGTCAAATCGAAGAGAACAAATCCAACCTGGTGTCGTTTCCATATTTAGGATTCCAGTTGGCCAAAGACGGAGATTACTTCAGAACAAAAATTTACGCCCTTTATAATGAAAGTATCGGAAACACTGAAGTAAATCCTGTTGCAGTGGCCGATACGATGGCTGGTATCGATTCTTTAAAAAACCTTACAAGTCAGTGGGTAAAAACGGCCGATAGTTATGTGCCGGTTGACTTAAAACAGGAAATCTATTCCGAGAACTTTGCTGATGGCAGGTTGAAAGTCCAGTTTGAAGTAAAAGACGGTTTTCGCAACGGTGATTACAGGGACTATCATCCAAACGGAGAATTACGCATCAAAGGTGAATATAAGAATGACAAGAAACACGGCACATGGCGTTTCTATTCCGAAGACGGCAATTTGATTTATAAACAGGAGTATAAAAACGGAGAACTTAAAGAATAATCAGGGAGCCAATCTTCTGATATTCCATTCGCCGCTGTTAAGCACGTATTCAATTCGGTCGTGGAGCCTGTTTGGCCTGCTTTGCCAGAATTCCATCAGATCAGGAATTAACCTGTAACCGCCCCAGTGCGGAGGCCGGTTTATATCTTTGCTGTTAAATATTGTTTCAAACTCCTTATACCAGTCCATCAGGGTACTTTTGTTCGGGATCACATTGCTTTGAGGCGAAGCCCATGCACCAATCTGGCTTTCGTAAGGGCGTGATATAAAATAGTCGTCCGATTCGGCAGACGTAATTTTTTCGACTCTGCCTTCAATCCTTACCTGGCGCTCCAATGCCGGCCAATAGAAAAGCATCGATGCATATTTATTATGGAGAAGATGTTTTCCTTTTTTACTGTTGTAATTTGTAAAGAAGTCGAATCCGTATTCGGAGATGTGTTTTAGCAGCACAACTCTTGAAGAAGGCCTGTTGTCTGACGATACCGTTGACAGAACCACGGCATTGGCTTCAGGCATTGTGTTGGATTTTATGGCAATATCCAGCCAATAGCGGAATTGTACAATCGGATCAGGGTTAAAGTCGTTCTCGTCCAATTCTTTAAATGGGTAGTCTTTAATTGTGAGAGATAAATCTTGCATACAAGTAATGTCTTATCCTGCAAAAATAAAGAAAATAAACGGATAACTACCTAATAACAAGTGAAGAATTTAAACTGCCTTTAAGCTTAAGTCGAGACTTTTTATCTGATGTGTTAGTGCTCCAACAGATATATAATCAACGCCACAGGCCGCATAATCTCTTAAAGTGTCAATTGTAATTCCGCCTGAAGACTCTGTTTCGCATTGACCGCTAACAAGTTCCACAGCTTTACGGGTATCCTCAACCGAGAAATTATCAATCAATATCCGGTGAACGCCTCCAAGAGAAAGGATTTTTCGGATATCGTCCAGGGAACGGGCTTCAACTTCAATTTTCAGGTTTTTTCCTTTCTTTTTGAGATAGTCTTTTACAGCATTTACAGCATTTTCAATTCCACCCGCATAATCAATATGGTTGTCTTTGATAAGAATCATATCGAAAAGGCCAATGCGATGATTTTCGCCGCCACCTAACTTTACAGCCATTTTGTCGAGCATACGCATGCCCGGAGTAGTTTTTCGGGTATCGAGAACTTTTGTTTTCAGTCCTTCGAGCTTCTTAACATAAAAATTAGTCTGAGTGGCAACACCGCTCATACGTTGCATAATATTTAAAACCAGGCGCTCGCATTGCAGTATCGAAAGCGACTTACCTTCCACATAAAAAGCGATATCGCCTTTTTTTACAGGAGTTCCGTCTTTAATAAGTTCCTGAAAGGATAAATCCGGATCGAAACGGTGAAAAACCCTTTTAGCTATGGCAACTCCGGCAATAATACCATCATCTTTAACCAGTAATTTTGCCTTTCCAATGATAGTTTCGGGTATACAGGCAAGTGAAGTGTGATCGCCATCTCCAACATCTTCTCTGATGGCCAGATCAATTAATTCATCAATAAGATTCTCGCTAACCATTATCTTCTTCTTCTATTCTAAGCTGATCTATAAGAGGTGTGTTATTTACGGTTTTAATCAAAAATGAAATGCGGTAAACTCCTTTTGTAGTGTGTAGATTGCCAATAGCATACCTTGACGATTCTTTTCCAACTTCGTGCAGAAGCCGAAAAGAGTCTCTTGTAAGCGGATTCTTGGCAAAAAAATCTTTCAGAATTTGCTCAGCCTGCGGTTTGCTGTAAATACCTTCTTTCTCTCCAATAACCAATTCAATTGTAGTATTGAAGTATTTGGCAAGTTCTTTGGCATTTGCTGATTTTAACGCATTGATAAGGCCTTCGGGTACATCTCCTTTAACCTGGGTTGTTGTAGCCGAAACAAGTAAAGAGAGAATGAATAAATACCTGAAAGTTATTTTTTTTAGGTTCATTTTATTTTGATATTTGATTACCATTAGGTTTACAAAAATCAATCCATAAATTATTTTTGCAAGATAATGAAAATATCATTCGATAAACAACATTCGATTTATGAGGATTAATCTGGCTTGCGTGGGAAAAACCAATGAGGATCATGTAAAAGAAGGGGTTGCTTTGTACGAGAAGCGTATAAGGCATTACACCGGATACGATTTTACAATTATACCCGATGCAAGGAAAAAACTGACAAGGGAGCAGCAAAAAACCGAGGAAGGACAAAATATTTTAAAAAAAATCTCTCCCGACGATTTTTTGGTACTTTTGGACGAGAAAGGTGCAGAAATTGATTCAGTTCAGTTTGCATCCTTTATTGGCAAGCATATGGTTCAGAGTACAAAAAATATGGTTTTTCTTATTGGAGGCCCTTATGGGTTTTCGGGCGAAGTATATAACCGTGCCGATTATAAATTATCTTTATCGAAAATGACATTTTCGCATCAGTTGATTCGTTTAATTTTTGCAGAACAATTATACAGGGCTTTTACCATCATTAAGGGAGAGCCTTATCATCATATCTGATTATGGGTTTGTACTTCAGATACAGGTATTTAATACTTGCAATATTAGTCCTTATTTTTGGTAAGCTTACTGAGTGGAACGCTTTATTTCCAAGGTTTGATAATACCTATGCTCAAAAGTTTCAGAAAATATTTGATAACAAGGAACGTGAATTACAGAATTATATCCTGTATATTGAAAAAACAGTAAAAACAAACGCGGGCCCAACAGATTTGCAAAACCGGCTGGCTCGGTTTTATGGTTTGCTGGAGAAAGAAGGGTTTGGAATTTTTTTGTATAAGAACGATTCACTGGTGTTTTGGAGTGATAACTCAGTGGTGATAGGGAATAGGTTCAGCTTTTCATCCCAGAGTAATATTTATGTATATCTTAAAAATGCATGGTTTGTTACCAAGATTAAAGAAGTTGGCGATTGGAAAATTGTTGGACTGATTCAAATCAAACAGGTTTATAATTACGAAAACAAATATTTAACTAACGAATTTCAGCGCGACTTTAATTTCCCGTCTACAGTTAAAATTTCAAGCCGTCAGGTTCCCGATGGATATCCCATTTTCAACAGTAACGGGATGTATATATTTTCGCTCGTATTCGATAAAACCTGCGAGCATCCTTGGTTTCAGTTATATATTCCTGTAATATCCTATTTTATATGTTTAATTTTGCTTGGCTTTTTTATTTGCGGGCGGTTGAACGGCATTACCAAACCTGCACTTAAAAGGAAGCTCATCGTTATTGTTATTCTGGCAACTCTTACTTTAAAATATGTAACAGGGTATTACCATTTTCCCGATATTTTTTATCAACTCGACCTTTTCAGCCCGCAAAACATGGCCATTTCGCAGTATATACCTTCTATGGGCGATTTGTTGCTGTGGGCTTTGATTATATTTTTCATTTCGTACCTGCTATATAAAAATAGTGTTTATTCGCTTGTTCATTTGCGGAATAAATACCAGAGAATATTGGCATTAACAGCTTTTTCGGTGCTTTTGACTTTCATATTTCTATTAATCAACGACCTGGTTAAAAATATGATTCTTAATTCGAGCATCTCCTTTGAAGCGCATAAGGTATTATTGCTGAACTCCTACAGTTTTCTGGGTTATATTATTCTTATCATGGTTTTTGTTTCTTTCAGTTTCTTTATCGACAGGATGGCCATGATAATTTCGGATTTCTCCAATTTCAAAACCTTTGCCGTTGTTTTTACTTTAGTTGCAGCAATCCTGATTCTTTTTGGCCATTTATTATGGCAAACGGAACTTGTAATTTTTATTTTTCTGGTTGTATTGGTTTTGTTGTTTGGATATTTTCGTATAAAACTGCGAAGCACATACCAATACTCGGGTTTAGTGCTCATTATTCTGGTGTTCGCACTTTATACTGTCGACAGGGTAATTCAATTAAGCTTGCTCAAAAACAAAAACGAAACTTCAATAATAGCATCTAACCTGGCTAATCAGCACGACCAGTCGGCTGAATATTTTTTGGAAGAATATAGCCCAAAAATTGAGCACGACTCGTTGGTTAGTAATTATATCCTGTCATCGGGAATTGACGATATAAATCTTACCAATCATTTGGCCACAACGTATTTCGATGGTTATTTCGAAAAGTATAATATGCAGGTTATTGTTTGCTATCAGTACGATACCTTGTACCTGAGCCCTCCTGATAACCGAAACGTTCATTGCCGCGAATACTTTTCGGGGATGATAAGCAATAGCGGTTCGCGGCTACCATCGTCCTCATTTTATTATATCGATAATCAGAATGGTCGCGAAAGTTACCTGGGGTGGTTCGATTTTCTTCATACAAACAGCAGAGATACAATTACCATGTTTATTGTACTCGATTCAAAGGTAATAACGGATGAACTAGGCTATCCGGAACTTTTGCTGGACAATAAGGTGAATCAGAAATCGAAATTCAGAGATTATTCCTATGCTAAATATTATGATGGTACGCTCATAAACAAATTCGGATATTATCCTTATGGTCTGTCTTCGAAAGAATTTGTTGAAAGGAATAATAGCCAGCAGTTTATCAGAAAAAAGCTGAACGATTTTAACCATTTGATTTATCAGGTCAATAAAAAGGAAGTTGTTGTAATTAGTTATCCTAAAGTAGGCTTTTTCGAAATACTTATTGCATTTTCATGGATTTTCCTCTTTTTCCTGACTGTAATTACTGTTGTTTCGGTGTTTACCAATCTGCCCCTGTTACAGCAGGCTTTTAAACCCGATTTCAAGAACAAAATTCAGTTTTCTGTCATGTCGGTTCTGTTCTCCTCGTTAATTTTAATAGGGGGAGGAACCATTATTTTCAGTATCCGGCAATATAATAACAGGCATTTTGAGACACTTGAGGAGAAAATGCGATCGATCAATGTTGAGGTAATGCAGAAGATTGGCAATGATGGCCAGATTAATCCTTCATGGCAAAGTTTTCCTTATACAAACCTGAATGAACTTCTTATAAGATTTTCAAATATTTTTTATGCCGATATCAATCTTTTCGATCTTGAAGGGAATCTGGTGGCCACATCGCGCCCCGAAATTTTCGAAAAGGGATTAATTGGTATGAAGATGAACTCCAATGCTTATAATGAATTAGCAATTAACAAAAAGTCGCAATATATTCACAATGAAAAAATTGGACAGCTGAGTTATTTGTCTGGCTATATTCCGCTTTTAAATCACGAGAACCAGCTGATTGCTTATTTGAACATTCCATATTTTATAAGGCAGGAAGAGTTAAAGCACGAGGTTTCAAATCTGGTGGTAGGCATTGTAAATGTATATGTTATTTTGCTGTTGATATCGATACTGATATCTATTCTTATTTCAAGAAGGATTACCATGCCTTTGCGGATGATCCAGGAAAAATTCAGTGAGATAAATCTTGTCCAGAATTATGATTCTATTGAATATTTAGGGAATGACGAGATCGGGGGTTTGGTAAAGGAATATAACCGAATGGTTAAAGAGCTTGAAAAAAGTATTGAAATGCTTGCAAAAAGCGAACGGGAGTCGGCATGGCGCGAAATGGCCCGTCAGATAGCTCACGAAATAAACAATCCGCTCACACCGATGAAGCTAAGCGTTCAGCATTTGTTGAGAGCCCGCAAGGATAAATCGGAAAAGTTCGATGAATATCTCGAACGCATTGCCGAAACGTTGATTGAAGAAATAGACAATTTATCGTCCATTGCAACCGAATTTTCCAACTTTGCCAAAATGCCCCAGGCCCATAACCTGCGATTTAACCTGGTTGATAAAATCAATACCGTGGTTAATCTTTTCTCGAATGCCGAGGCCGATTTTGAGCTGAATTACAATAACAACGAAGATGTTGAAGTCTTTGCCGACAAAGAACAGATATCACGCGTATTTATCAATTTGTTTAAAAATGCCATTCAGGCCGTTGATAAAAATGTTCATCCTTTTATTAAGATCAACATGAATGTTGAAAAGGATAAAGTAATTGTTAAGGTTACCGATAACGGGAATGGAATTCCTGAGGAATTAAGGGAAAAACTGTTTCGTCCTAACTTTACAACAAAGTCAAGTGGTATGGGATTAGGGCTTGCCATTATAAAGAATATCATGGAAGATATTGGCGGGAGTATCAGGTTTATAACCGAAACAGGAAAAGGTACAACCTTTATTCTTGAGTTTCCTGTGTATAAGGATAAGAAGTTACTTTGGTAATCTCCCGAAATTAATAAAACCTAAATTAGTTGTTTATCGTACACCCTTTAATTTTGAATTTGTTTTAATATTTTTAATTTTGCCTTTAACCCATAAAAACCTAAAGTACCTTTGAAGATACTTAACTATATATTAATAATAATCACCATTTTAGTTTCTGATAAGATTATTGCCCAAACATCATCCGAGATTAAAGATGTGATTAATATTTATACCAAAGTCGCATCTTTAGAAGGAGCCAGCGTTGTTAATGTTATGTCTTCTGCCGGTTTTAAATCGGGCGACACTGTTATGATTGCCCAAATGCGCGGAGCAATATATTCACCCGACGATCCGAACGTTATTGATAATCCTGCAAATGTTGGTAAATATGAGCTCACTGTTATAAGCTCCGTGGTGGGGAATAAGATTACCTTCAACTCTCCTTTAAAAAACATTTACGATAATACTGAATTTATACAACTTATACGAGTACCTTCATATAACGATGTTGTTGTTGTTGATAAACTTACATGCAGTCTCTGGGATGGCGATAAGGGAGGCATTCTTGTATTGGTAGCTAACCGCTCGGTTACTTTGAATGCCGATATAGATGTTTCGGGGAAAGGTTTCAGGGGGAAACAGCCGATGCTCTATCCGGTAGGCGTATGTTTCGGATCAAGCGGTGTGCCTTTTTCAACCTACAATATTTTAAATGCAAGAAGTGACAGTACTTCCGGACAGAAAGGAGAGGGTATTTCAACCTATCAGTTTGTATATACAATGGGAAAAGGCCCTTCCGGGAATGGCGGAGGAGCTGGCACCGGCGCTTATGCCGGTGGTGGCGGAGGCGGAAACTATGGTTTTGGCGGAAATGGTGCAAAAGAGAAATGTGCTTCCGAGAGCCAGTTAAACTGGGGAGGAAATGGCGGGGGCGTTGATGCCCAATATTTCAGCAATAACTTTTATCATCGTCGTATTTATATGGGCGGCGGCGGAGGCAGCGGTATACAGAAAACCTCAGGAGCCGGTTCGGCTGGAGGAAATGGGGGAGGTATTGTAATTATACTTACATCTCATCTGGTTACAAATAATCATTATATTAAGGCCGACGGGCTGGATGTAACATCAAAAACTACCGACGGGTCATCTTCTGGCGGCGGTGGCGGCGGTGGTATGATTTTACTGGCAATAGATTCCGTAAAAAACGACATATTGAACGTTAGTGCCCGCGGTGGCGATGGTGGCAGTTCAGCTGTAGGAGCACCTTGTGAAGGCCAGGGTGGTGGTGGTGGCGGTGGATTCGTGTGGTTTACAGGTACAGAAAGAATTTTTACGACTTTTGATGTTTCAGGTGGTAAATCGGGATCCGGATCGGGTTGCGATGTATCATCCACCTCAGGCAATAAAGGCGATTCTTTGAACCGTTTGTTACTTCCGTTAACAGGCTTTTTGAATAACACAATCAGTTCCGTTCCGAGAACATGCTATAATACAAATGTCGTTGTTAAGGGGAGTCGTCCTCAGGGAGGAAACGGTGTTTATACCTTTGCATGGCAGTACCGTAATTATGGTTCGACTATCTGGTCTCCGGCTCCCGGAAAAAACGACTCGGTTGATTATAAGACACCATTACTGAATGATACAACCGAATTCAGAAGGATAGTGTCATCCGACGGGATGAATGATGTGAGCCGGTTGATTAAAATTGATGTTTTTCCTCAGATTACAAACAATATTGTTCGTCCCGATACAATTGTTTGTTTTGGATCACAGCCTGTTAAGCTAAGAGGTACAGATGCCGGCGGAGGTTTAGGTAATTTTACTTACGAATGGACACGCCGCACGATTACGGGTGCTTGGGAGCCTGTAACAGGAGTGAGCACCGGACGCGACTATACCGTACCCACTGATGATTCAAGATATTACCGGAGAAAAGCCACATCAGATTATTGCAGCACATACGATTCTACTAAAGTTGAAGTATTACCTTTGATTTCCAACAACCTGGTAACACCCCGTCAAACAGTATGTACAGGTTCTGTTCCGTCACCTTATCTTGGCAGCGCACCTGCAGGAGGAAACGGATCGTATTCTTACCTGTGGCAATGGAGCACTGATTCACTTGCATGGAGTAACACTTCAGTATCAACAAAGGATTTTACAAATTCGGTTGTTTTACCACAGACAACCTACTATCGGCGCCTTGTTTTATCGGGTTTAAGAGATTGTTGCCGCGATACAAGTAAGAATATCAAAGTTATTGTGCTTCCTTCGATCACAAATAATACAATTTCAGCTCCTCAAACTATTTGTCAGGAAACCCGGCCAGCTTTATTTAATGGCAGCACACCTGCAGGTGGAGACGTAACTACAGGATACCGCTATAAGTGGGAGCTGAGTAAGAATAATATTAAGTGGGATTCAGTTCAGTATTCTCCTTTAATTAAGGATTTTCAGGCTGTTGAGCAGGACACCACAAAAATGTTCCGCAGGGTTGTCTATTCAGGGTTAAACGATTGTTGTAAAAGTATCAGCAATGCCATAAAGATTACAGTTCAGCCCACAATTAAAAATAACACAATTCTCGGAGATACTGCCATTTGCGATAATGCAACTCCGGCTCTTTTAAAGGGCGCCTATGGCTCATTTTTGGGCGGTGATGGTATAGCATACGCTTCCAAATGGCTGAAATCTTCGATAGGAAAATGGCAGGATATTTCAGGGGCAACTCAGTACACATACCAACCCGGCGTTCTGACGGACACTGTTTGGTACCAGAGGGTTATTACTTCAGGCACATGTATCGATTCATCCAACATTGTCAAAATAAATGTATTGAACACAATTCAGGGGAACCTGATTAATGGTAATAATGTAGTTTGTGAAGGATTTCAGGCTGGCCAGTTAAGCAGCGGAAATATTACCGGCGGAGAACCCAATGTTTACCGCTTCTCCTGGGAGAAAAGTGTGGATCAGGCGAATTGGAGCCCTGTTCAGGGTGAAGCCAATTCTCAGCTGTTACCAGGGGTACTTCCTCAAACATCTTATTTCCGGCGGATCATTAAATCGGGGCCTTATGATTGCTGCGTTAGTCTCAGCAATTCATTCCTTGTTTCGGTGGATAAACTTCCATCAGTTCCAAATGCAGGCCTGGATAAGGACTTGATCTATCAGGATACATCTTCGTTATTTGCAGAGCTTCCTTTAATCGGAACAGGTGTGTGGTCAACAAATTCCGATGCCAATATTGCAAATGCAAACAGTAATAAAACCAACCTGTCTGGCTTGAAATTCGGTCGCTATGCCTTTTACTGGACAATTACCAACGGAGTTTGTCCTTCGGTTCAGGACAGTGTAATTATAAATATCAGCGATCTCCAGCGATATACAGGCTTTTCTCCAAATAATGACGGAGTTAATGATTATTTTGTTGTTGACGGAATCACAAATGCTCCCGGCAAAGATCTTACTATCATAAACCGTTGGGGAGTGGAAGTGTTTCATTCATCTGACTATCAAAACGATTGGGATGGAAAAAACAAGAATGGTGAAGACTTACCTGCAGATACCTATTATTATATATTAAGGGTTAACCTTACCAGCTAAAACTTTTTTGTCTCCATCAATTTTAATGATAGCTGCACTCTTTATAGCACTTCTTTCGCTATTAAATTTAATATTACCTGTAACGCTAGTCATTTCCATTGTAGCTAAAGCATCTTTAATAGCAGCGCCATCTGTTTTGCCAGCCTTTTCAATTGCCTTGACTAGAATTTTACTAGTATCATATGAAAGAGCTGCAAAAGCATCAGGTTCTTTATTATATTCTTTCTTGTAAGAGTCAACAAATGATTTTACAGCAGGATCTGTATCACCAGAGTAGTAGTGATTGATGTATAATGCACCATTTACAGCATCTTGACCGATTTTAGTCAATTCTTCTGATTCCCAACCATCTCCGCCAAGGAATTGTGATTGTATACCCATTCCTCTAGCTTGTTTAGCAATAAGACCAACAACATTGTAATAATCAGGTAATACTATTACATCTGGATTTAAACTCTTAATTTTAGTTAATTGAGCTTTAAAATCAGTATCCTTATCATTGTAAGTAAGGAATTCACCAACTTGTCCACCAGCAGCTTCATATTTTGATTTAAAGCTGTCAGCTAT
>JAJYAG010000137.1 GCA_021779665.1 Bacteroidota bacterium
CTACATTGGTAAGGTTTTCCTTCAAAGCTTCCTTTGCTCCGCCCCATATGCGGGCGCCTTTGATATCGATTCCAAGAAAATTCTTATCGGGATATCTTCGGGCCAGACCCAGGGTATATTCGCCCTTTCCACAACCAAGTTCAAGAACGATAGGTTTATCATTCTTGAAAAACCCGGAACTCCACTTTCCTTTCAGATGATAGTCTTTGTTTTGAATTTCGTCGAGCGATGGCTGCACAACATTTTCAAACGTCGCCATCTCGGCAAAACGTTCCAGTTTATTCTTTCCCACAATTTATATTATTAGAATCACATCTCAGAAAACAGACATCCGTAGGAACGGTCTGTGTTCTGATCATCATTTTACTTTCTCAATTCTGATTCCCGCATCCATAATATATGGAAGCTTTGGGTTGCGCATTGCCTGTTCCAGTTCAATTGTATAAGTTCCCTTAAATGGAAAGCGAACATTTCTTTTGTAAAGAATCTGGTTATCCCACACGTCGCCCAGGCCGCTGCCAAGCCATTTGCCTTTTGCATCGGCAAGGGTAAGCTCTATGGTGTCTTTCACAACGCCGCCTTTGGGAGCATGGGTTGTCACAAACAGAAAAAGGTTATTGTACTGGTAATGGCTTGCATTCCGCACGTTGATATACAGGTTGTGCGACGATATGCTGTCCTGTATGTCGACACTGAACTTTAATACATTGTTCTTATCCCAGATATAATCGGGTAACTCGGTGTTCTTTTCAAACACTCTGCTGGTGTCGCACGCTGTATACAATAAAACCATCAGCAACGAAGCCACGATGGTTTTAACCGAAATTCTTATCTGTCTCATAACACAACTGCAATTATTGGTTTTTTGGCCCCTGCTGCTGTGAATTCTGCGGCTTAGGCCTGTTTTTGTTCTTATTCCGGTGATGCTTGTGATGTTTGTTATTATTCTTGTTATCCTGAAAGCGCGTTACACTATCCTGCCCGACCACGTTGTTAAATGTAAGTTCTTTCTGACGTTCTTCCTCGGTTTCGATGATTTTCTTCACCTTCACGCCCTGTTTGTTCATCTTCAGAATTTCGTTCACCCTCTCCACAGGAACAGGAACCAGGTTCACAGAATCGTCTTTCGAAAACGAATACCACATCAATCGGCGGTAAACATCGGTTTTGAAATGATAGGCAGTGCCATCGAAAATCTCGAGCGGTGTTTCCGTATTCGGGAAATCCTGACGGGCGTCCACATAACATTTCAACTCGTAGTTGAGGCAGCATTTCAGCTTACCGCACTGACCCGCTAACTTGGTTGGGTTGAGCGAAACTTCCTGGTAACGTGCCGAATTGGTAGTTACCGAAACGAAGTTTGTGAGCCACGTACTGCAGCAAAGTTCGCGTCCACAGGAGCCTATTCCGCCGATACGGCCTGCTTCCTGACGGGCTCCGATCTGCTTCATCTCTATACGCACCTTGAATTCCTCGGCGAGCAGTTTGATGAGCTCACGGAAATCCACGCGGTCGTCGGCGATATAATAGAAAATTGCCTTGGTTTTATCGCCCTGATATTCCACATCGCCAATTTTCATGTTCAGCTCGAGCCTGGCAGCAATCTGACGCGAACGCAGCATCGTATGCTTCTCAAGGTCTATGGCCTGTATCCATTTTTCTATATCAACAGTTTTGGCTTTACGGTAGATTTTTTTTATCTCTTCGTTATCGCCAATTCTGAAATTCATGCGTTGCATCTGACGCAGCACCAGGTCGCCGGTGAGCGAAACAATGCCTATGTCGTGACCCGGCGATGCTTCCACGGCAACCAGGTCGCCGGGAATAAGCCGTATTCCGTTTACATTTTTGTAAAAGCCCTTGCGTGTATTCTTAAACCGGATCTCCACAATATCAGTATTCCTTCCGGTTTCAGGTAAGTCGGCCAGCCAGTCGCAGGTGTTGAGTTTGTTACATCCCACCGCTTTGCAGGGTGCTATCGCCTCGGTAACCTCGGGATTAGCATTAAAAGCACCGCGTGAGATACATATATCTTTACTATCCATTCATTTTCGAATTAAAGTTACAAACGTACTCGAAATTTGTTAATTGCCAAATTGGTGTTGAATATACGATTATCCAATCGTTTTGACAGCTTTTTCGATACGGAAAATAACTTCTTTTTTACCTAAAAATTCCATTATTACAGGAAGATCCGGCCCTTTCGATGTTCCTACCATGGATAAACGTAAACAGTTCATTACCTGTCCGAAGTTATATTTTTTGCTTTCGAGCAGAAAGTGTAAAGCCTCGTGAATGTCTGGTGCAGAAAAGTCGTTTAACCCATCTAATAATTGGGTAACCTCCTTCAGAATGGCAGGGATTTCGGGTTTCCAGCGTTTTTTGATCACCTCGGGATCGTAATCTTTTGGAGCTAAAAAGAAATAAGATGCCTGCTCCCAAACTTCCTTTACAAAGTTCACCCGTTCTTTTACTAAAGAACAAACCTTCTCTACTCTTGCCAATGTAGTAAAAATTCCTTTTTGCTCAAGAATAGGGTTAAACATACCTGCCAGTTCGGCATCCGAAAGTTTTACAAGGTACTGGTGGTTGAACCATTTCGCTTTCTCGAAGTCGAATTTGGCGCCTGCTTTATGGATGTGCTCAATGGAAAAAGCATCCACCAGTTCCTGCATTGTGAAAAGCTCCTGCTCGGTGCCGGGGTTCCATCCCAGAAAGGCCAGGATATTGATAAAAGCCTCGGGAATATAACCCGATTCGCGGTAGCCCGAGGATATTTCTCCTGAAGTTGGATCGGTCCATTGCAGCGGGAAAACAGGAAAACCCAGGCGGTCGCCGTCGCGTTTGCTGAGTTTGCCTTTGCCGTCGGGTTTAAGCAGAAGCGGGAGATGAGCAAATTTGGGCATTACATCCTGCCAGCCAAAACTGCGGTAAAGCAGCACATGCAGGGGCATGGAAGGAAGCCATTCCTCGCCGCGGATCACATGCGATATTTTCATCAGGTAATCGTCCACTACATTGGCAAGGTGGTAGGTGGGCATCCCGTCCGATTTAAAAAGCACTTTATCGTCGAGGGTAGAGGTGTTTACACGCACTTCGCCACGGATCAGGTCGGTGGCAACCACTTCTTCGTTTTCGGGCATCTTGAAACGGATCACATAAGGAGCACCCGAGTCAAGAATTGATTTGGTTTCAGCTTCACCCAAGGTTAGCGAATTCTTCATTCCACCACGGGTGGATGGAGAATAGGCCGTGTTGGTGGCTTTAGATTCTTCGAGCTGCTTGCGCATGGTTTCCAGCTCTTCGGGCGTATCGAAAGCATAATAGGCAAAACCAGTTTCCACAAGCTGATCGGCATACTGACGATACAGGTGTTTGCGGTCGCTCTGGCGGTAAGGACCATATTCGCCGCCTTCTTCGATACCTTCGTCCACAATGATACCGCTCCAGCGAAGCGAATTCATGATATATTGTTCGGCACCGGGAACAAAGCGGGTTTGGTCGGTATCTTCTATTCGCAGGATAAACGTTCCCTGGTGTTTACGGGCGAAGAGGTAATTATAAAGGGCAGTACGCACACCGCCAATGTGAAGAGGGCCGGTGGGACTGGGAGCAAAACGGACACGAACTTTCTGAGTCATAATAAATTTTTTTGCAAAAATAGCAGGATGAAAGGATTAATCAAAAAAGGATTTTGGGAGGAGGTTTTAATAATTAAAAACGCAGCAAAGCTTAATTAAGAATTGAGTTGAAATTAATGTCAAAAAAAGCCCCGGATTTTTTGCGGGGCTTTTTTGCTTGGTTTTTGTCATTTCTGTTCTTTTGTCTTCAAATACTTGTCAAGGAATTCAAGAGTGCGTTTCGATGTTGTAATCTGGTTTTCTTTTTTCTGAAATCCGTGACCTTCATCAGCGAAAACAACATATTCAACAGGAACTCCATTCTTTTTCACACCTTCTACAATTTCGTCGCTTTCTACTTTTAAAACCCGAACATCATTAGCTCCCTGGAAAACAATGAGAGGCTTATTAATTTTCTGGTAATTGTAGAGAGGCGAGGTTGCTTTCAATAATACACTGTCGGCAGAGTAAGGATCACCCATTTCTTCGTACAATGCTTTTTTAAACGATTCCCAGTAAGGAGGAATACTTTTCAGGGTACGCATCCAATTGGCCACGCCAAACAAATCAACACCTGCTTTGAATTCGTCCGGATAGGAACAAAGGGCATTTAATACCATACATCCGCCATAGCTTCCTCCATAAATACCAATAGCACTGGAATCGATATAATCCTGCTGTGCCAGCCACTTTTTAGCCCAAACACAATCTTTCAGATCACCATAACCGTGATCCTTATTATCCATTTTATAGAATGTTCTTCCATAACCACTGCTGCCCCTGTTATTAACTGCCAGAACAGCATATCCATGATTTACAAGGTACTGAATTCCATTGCTGAACCCTATTCGGCTCTGACCTCCCGGGCCGCCATGAACCCATACAAGGGCTCCAACTTTATTATCTTTCCCTGCCTGCAAGGGTTTGTAATAAATGGCAGGTATTTCCTTTCCGTCGAAAGACTTAAAGCGGACCACTTCAGCTTTTGCCAGATCATTTTCGTCTATTTCGCTATTCAGTGAAGAAGTAAGTCTTTTCAGCGTTTTGTTTTCCATATTGTAAGCATACAAGTTCTGAGGGCTGGTACTGCTGCCAACAGTGAGCAGCAGATTTTTTTCACTCAGTGAAAACTGCGCTCCCAGAATATCGCCATCCTTAATGGTTGGGATTGAAACCGGCTGACCTGTTTGATGGTCCTGAATTACGATCTTGTTTTTCCCATCTTCATTCACGAAAATAAGCCTGTACTTTTCATTTTCGCTCAGTCCCATGCCGCCAACATCCCATTTATCCTCATAAACTTTGGTTTTCTGGCCTATTTCCAGATCATATTTTACCAGATAGCTGAATTCGCTGCTATCGTTGGTGGTGTAATAAAAATATTTATCATTTTTTTCAAATGCCTGTGGGCCCCATTGGGCTTCATTATCATTGCTGATGCGGATCATCTTCTTAGTTGCCCTGTTGAAAACATACATTTCATTCTTATCAGTAGTAATGGAGCGGGTGAGGGCAATAAATTTTTCGCTCCGGCTGACACCTGAAATGTTCAGATTGGAGTCGTTACGGTAGAACAGAACAGGAACCCATTTGGTGGTATCCAGTTTCCAGAGGTCGAAAAATTTGGCGTCGCGCTTGTTGCTGAGTACGTACATACTCTTTTTATCGTCACTCCATCCATAAAAGGAGTTGTTGCTGTTTGGCCATGGCGTAAGGTCCCTTGTAAGCGTGTCGCCTTTCTTCATGAGGTAGATATGGGAGTTTTCATTTCCGCCCTGATCTGATGAGTATAGGAATTTGTTAGACCCATAGAGGTAATCAATCGCATAAAACGATTCTTTTGTTGATTTGGTGAGAGGCGCTAGCGTAGTATCGGCAATATTCAATTCATAAACATTGAATATCCCGGTTTGGTTGCTGTTAACCAGCACCCGGGTTTCGTCGCGGTTAAAATTGCTTCCCCAGATCGAGAGATTTTTGTAGAGTTGCTCAATGGTGTATTGTTTAGGCATCCTGGTTTTCTCTTCTTTTGACTTACAGGAAAAGAGAATTAACAAGCCCATCAATGCAAAGCAGGTTGGTGTTTTCATACTTGATTGGAGTTAAGGATTAATGAATAAAGGATTTCGCAGAGAGTTTCTGCTCTAATTCAGATAAAATTATGAAATAATTCTATTGAATTGGGCTCATAATGAATAAAAAGAAAGGATTTTGTCCACAGTCCTCAGACCACAGATGCAGCCTGTATTTGGCAGTGGACCATTAACGGTGGTCTGTCGAGGCATTGTTGTAGGTTATGCTGATACTAAAGGATCAATTGCGGCGATGTTAAAATTATAGTTCTTTTTTGGACATTCTCACGCCGCCAAAATACATTCTTTATTACGACCCGGGGCGCCGTTTCACTTTGCCCCGGGCTGAATTATCCAAGGCTTTCAGCCTTAAAAACCATAAAATCAAATCCACATTTCTGTGCAACAAAGCCTCTGTCGACTATATTTTTACTTATTAACTAAACGCCTGGTTTAATAAAATGTATGTGAAATGCTTGTTATGAAGGGGATTTCTTTCCGCATTGAACCAAAAGGGAATTAACCAATGTTCGTATGTGTTAAAGCTGATTTCTTGCTAACTTGTACTAATTTTTCTGAAACCCTATGGAACTATCAAAATCCGATAAAAGAGCAGCCAGAGCTATCATTGAAAAAGGTCTTCAACGGGAATTAGCTAAAGGACTTGAAGAATTCTGGAATATTCTGAACAATTGGAAAGAAAAGGTATCTGATAACAGCGATACATATCATTCACTGTATAAACACGTAAGGGATTTCGACAAACAAATTGCCCGGCGCTACGATGATATGCGGGGATCGTTTTACCTTTATATAATTGCAGCCCAGGTTATGGAAGAATTGATAGAGAAAAGCGATTTAGAAAGCTTATCTGCGGAAGCTCAGGAAGCGGTTAAACAAATAATTACCATTCATTTAGGTACTTGATATAAACAGATTACAGCTTAGTTATGAAAAAATTATTGCTGTTCATTGTAGCTTTAGCCATGAGTGCTTTTTGTACAGGTCAGGTTGTTAATCTTAATCTGGCAAGAAACTGGTCGTATCTCAAATGGTATTCGTACGATGAAAACTCGGGAGAGCACTTCAGAGGTTATAAAGAGACCTTATCAGGAAATTTTATTTCAGCAGATGTGGAATTTTCTATCAGGAAGTATTTTGGTTTATCTGTTGAGACGGGTTTTATGCAGCAGAAAGGTGAGAAAGAATACTGGGGTATGACAGGATATAATGGAGGTGGAATTATTCATGCAAAAACAAAACTCACCTATCTCCTTTTCAGCACGGCTTTAATAGTAAAGTATCCGGTTCAGAATAAGCTCATTCCATATATCTCTTTCGGCCCAAGGCTGAACTATCTGGTTGCGCATAAAAATGAATCGGACCGGATGTTAAATATGGAAACCCTTGTGCCCGGTATTTTTGGGAAAGTCGGTGTTAATTATAACTGGTCTCGGTTTATAATTGGCATCAACGCTGCCTGTCATCTTAATTTTAAAAAAATCTCCACACATCCGTCATATCCCGGCTTATCGGGGTTTGTTCCTGAAGAACACACTTATGCCAAAACTTTAATTTCTGGAATTTCGATAGGTTACAGACTCTGATTTTGTAGGAGTATTCTTTTAAAATCATTGCTGACTACCGGAGCTTCCTTACTCATTGCCCCAAAATCTTCGCATCAACAAAAAATACCGAGTGGATATCGATATGATGTTCTGTGGTAATCAGTTCATCGGTTACTGTATTCAGTCGCATAACAACTTTGTCTTTCTTGATATATTCCTGCAGGTCGTCGTTGGATGTTTCGAGTTCCAGAACAGAACCTGCTCCGTTGGGTATATTTTCCTTCCAGGCTATTTTAATTTCCGGAAGTCCTTCGGCCGACATATACACGTTGATAGTTTTCATGAAGTTGAAATTCCCGTTGGAAGGAGAAGTAATGGTTAGATCTAATGACGTCAGTTTAGCTTCTTCAATCATATCTTTGCGCGTATCCTTTACGGCAAAAGTCGATTCCGAATTAGTTACCACATCGGGAGTTTTGATATCCGAAGGTAAATTGGTCCCCTCAGGAACAGGTATAACAACCGTTGAATTAAAATCCATATTAAACTGGGTCAGTTTATCCACCGCCTTACATCCTGCCATAAACAACAGGACAGCCCCACCTAAAATAAGTATCAGCTTGTTCATAATAATCAATTTGGTTTTAAAAAGGTAAGCAGAACAACTGCTTTGCATATTATAAAACAGTCAGAACAGGCGCATTGTTTTTATTCGGGAGTATATTCAATATCTGTGATTCGGTTTCGCGATAAAAGGAATATTAATTACAAAAGAGGACACTGAGTTTGTCAAAGTATCCTCTTACTGATTCGCAAGGACGTTTCAACAAGCTCAGTATCCATTTATAGACTTATTTCACTGACTATCTTCCACTAATAGTTCATCAAAAAATTAGTTCATCTTCTTCGATTCAAATAGCTTATTCCCATTCATGGATATTTTCATTTTAGAAACCTGATTTGAGCTCTCGCCAGAGAATTCAAGCTCATAGCCTGAATCTCTTACAAGTGCATAAAACTTGTTTTCACCGACAGGGTACAGATAGGTAGAATAGGAATCATCGGTTATTTTCAATAAATCACCTTCCTTTATAATACGAATCGTATTTTGTGGAGGAGGAGCAGTATATAACCCCGCATATTTATCCAATAGGGTACTGGATAATTTCATAAGTGGCGGACATTTTATCTTTTTTGCGGAAAAATCAACTTTGCGGTTGGCCATCACAACCAAAGAATCATCTTTTACAAATTCAAACTGAATGTCAAAGTTCTTTAAATATAAATCGTTCTGAACCTGAGATTTGTTAAGAAAGAAAGAGTTCCTGGTTTCGGGATACAGTGTTAGTGCCGGCAGACTATTGCTGAAAAACTGCAGTGTATTTGAGGTTTGGAACAAGGCAATGGTTCTTCCGTAACTGTCGATGTACAAACCACTGCGAATTTTTAACTCATCATCGGTAAGTGTGGTAGTTTTATGCGCAATGTTCTTGTAATTGGCTGAATCGGGCGAAGAAAGTAAATGATCTTTGGTTCCAAAATCTACCATTGGATAGCTCCACCCGGTAAATACGAATTTCAGTCCGTCCCAGTAGCCCTTATAGCTAACGGTTTCGTGCACTTCGTCCGGATGACTGTCGAATTTCCATGCTAACCCTTTAGGTGCATATTTTTCCAGAATGCTGGCCAGGGAATCTACTCCCATGCCTTTTCCCTCGTTGGCTACCGATAAGTAGAGTCGGTTACGGATATCCGGATTTTTTATCAGAAGGTCTTTGGTTCTGTCGAGTAAAATATTGTTATCCCACCACATACTTGGACTCAGGGAAATATAACCGTTGAAAAACCGCGGGTCGCGATGGAAAGCATTCATTACAAATACACCTCCGAATGAGGTACCACCAAGAATACGATAATTGTAGGTTCTGTAGTTTTTATCAACAAACGGGATCAGCTCTTCCTTTATAAACTGATAGAGTTTGTCGGCTCCGCCGCCGTTTTTATTGTTTTTATCCTGGGTAGGAGTGAGATCGCGGGTTCGGTTGTCGCCTCCGGTATTTAAGCTTACAATTATCATTTCGGGCATCATACCGTAACGGGTCCTCGATTCCCAATCTACCATCTGTTTAGTAAAGCTAAAGCACCATTGTCCGTCGAGCAGATAAAAAACAGGATACTTTTTTGTGCTTTTTTCATATCCATCGGGTAGTCCAATCATAATGTTTCTGTCTTCACCCAATGTTTTGGAATGCAGGTTAAACGTTATGCCAGTGCTTACTTTAACTGAATCGGTTTTAATCTGCCCAATGTCAGGAATTTGACTCAAAGCAGATACAGCAGTCAAGAGCAGACCTGCTGAAAGCGAGAATAGTGATTTCATTGATTTAGAATTTTAATGAATGGTTAGGTTTAAAAATCTGCGAACCAATTTACAATATTTTTTTAATTCCGGTTTTAGTTTGTTCAGGTGTTTGTTTCTTGTATTTCAGGGTTTTCATAAGGGTTGGTGTTGGCGATGCAATTGGTCGTTTGGGCATATAGTTTCGGAAATTTGAATAGAATAGGTTTTCGTTTTCGAAGGAGCGGTAACGACTGATTGTTAAATATTAACTGAAAGGCTCCAATGGTTTCTCGAAAACATCAAACGGGAAACTACTCATCTTTTGCGTGAACACACCTGCATAATTGATGTTTTGCTGGTATCCAAAGTTTAATTCAATTCTAAATTCAAAAAGATGAAAGTAAAATTACCTGCCCAAATCATGTTCTTCATGATTTTTAGCCTGATTGTATATAGTTGCAAAGATTCGGATAGTGATCTTGTAAACAATACTTTAATTAATTTTCGTGTAACAAACGATTCTATTAATGCAAGCAGCGATTCGCTTCTGGTCCAGGTGGAGCTCGACCAAAAGGCGCCTGTGGACGGACAAATCCGTATCCTGCTTTCGGGAAATGCTGCCCATGCTATCGATTTTAGCACAAAGCCTGCAGCTGTGAACGGAATTATAACGTTAGATCTACCTAAGGAAACTCAAAAGGCAGAGTTTACAATTTTCCGGTCTACCGGTCTCTCAGCTGAAAGAACTATTGCACTTGCTCTTGAGACCTCCTCCAGAGGTTTTATTACCGGAGAAAAGTCGGCTGCTTTTGTGAAACTTCATAAGACCTTAACAGTTACCGACAGTATTAATTTTTCGGATGTTTTTATTCATATCTCTGAAAATGAACCTCAGGGCTACGAAGTGGGCCTTACTCTGAAAGGATCGTTAACTCAACCGGAGCAAGCAGTGATTGAAATAGTAAATCCATCGGGGATTGAATACGGCACCAGCTATACCACCACTCCTGCTGCTGTTCAGAATGAGCTGAAACTTGATATTACCCCGGGAACCAAAAATCTGTCGTTTAAGATACTACCGGTTAACGATAGTAAAGTGAAGGGTAATTACGAACTTCTGTTCAGGATAAAAAGCACTACGGGGCACCTCGTTAATGGATCCATTCATGAAGTAACAGTGAGAGTTGAGGAAGACGACAAGCAACAGGCAGATGTTCACTCCATCGCCGATCTCAAAAAGATATTTGGTGAACATGAGGGAGAATTCTGGATACCCAAGGATTATTTTATTGAAGGGATTATCACCTCGGGCAGCAACGTAATTGATGAGAAAACGGCCTATATACAGGACAGCACCGGAGGAATTATGCTCCGCTTCACTATAAAAAATAAGCTTCAGCTTGGGGATAAGGTAAGGTTGAATCTTAAAAATGCGTCGGGTAACATCGTTAACGATCAGAAAGCCATATTCAATATTAGCGATATGAGTGGGACAAAACTTGGTGAAAAGCTGTCGGTGATGCCTGTTGTTATAACACTTCAGCAGCTGGCTTCGGGCAACTACAAAGGAACCCGGGTTAAAATCAACGATGTCCGTTTTTCACAGGCAAACGGGGTTCTTACTTTCGAAGGAAACCGTCAAATTGTTAATGGCTCAGCATCAGCCGCGGTGACCACCTATGCAACGGCAACCTTTAAAAACAGTATTGTCCCCGAAGGATTATTTTCTGTAACAGGTATAGCAGGAGATTGGGGCAGAATTTTGCCACAGTTATACACCGATATTTTTAAAATAGGTAATTAGTTGTTCTTTTGAAATACCCCCGCCATTTTTCTTTTCTGATATCGGATTTGCATGTGATTGCCTTAATCACGCGCAAATCCGATATCTATTTCCTTGCCGTATGTTAAATTAATACAGGTTTATCTGTTTCAAATCCTAAAATCTTCTGTGAGGTGATTTTTTGGTTTTCAGGAATTATGTGATTGAAATACCATGTTTTTTGTCAGCTTTTTGGGCCTTAATGGACAACCGTGTTTAACAAATATTAAATTTGCCAACAAACGCAGCAAACCGTTAATTTAACCAGTTCTTAGAAATTTGTAAAGAAAAAGCTGATGTGCTATTTTTTTAGGTTTTTTGTCTTTTTTGTCATCTTATCTTTCAATTTGACCCTCAAAGCCCAGATTAGAGAACAGGATTCCACTCTGTATGCACCTGTAGATTCCATAATCACAAAGGTTGAAAAGCATTACCAGATTAATATTTTTTATGACCGCGAGTGGTTCGAAGGCAAAGAAATGCTTACCAATGTGGTGAATCTTCCTTTGCCGGAACTTCTGGGCATCATTTCCAAAATGGCCGAACTATCGGTTCTGAAATACGACGATACTTACTATATTTTCGTTCCGCAAACGGCTGTCACAAACAATAGCCTGGCCGACAGCCTTCAGTTTTACCAGGTGGGTGACATTCTGAACTACGGAAGCAGCGAAAAGGCTGTTGTGCGTGGAACCGTAACCAACGGCATAAGCACTGATAAAATAGTAGGCGCACGGGTTTTTGTTCCCGGGATAAATAAAACCTTTACAACCGATCACAACGGAAAGTACGCGATGAATATTCCGGTTGGAGAGCACGAAATCAGGGTTAATTCGCCCGGGTTCGAAGAAAAGGTGATGAAGCTGAAGGTCAACAGCGACGGCAATCTCGATATTGAGTTATTTGTAAAATCAATTATGCTCGACGAAGTTGCCGTTACATCGGCCAAAGTGAACCAGTATTTCCGCCGGACCAAAATGAGCGTAATGAACCTCGATGCCAAAACCATCAAACAATTGCCTTCCGTTTTTGGCGAAACTGATATCATCAAAGGAATATCATTATTACCCGGCATTCAAACCACCGGCGAATTTGGTGCAGGATTCAATGTGCGCGGGGGAGGTACCGATCAAAATCTGATATTGCTCGAAGAAGTTCCTGTTTTCAGCACTTCCCACCTTTTTGGTTTAATTTCGGTGATTAACCCCGACGGAGTGGCCGACGTAACGCTCTATAAAGGCGGTTTACCTGCAATGTATGGCGAAAGGGCTTCTTCCATACTTTCAATTAAAATGGGTGAGGAAGATCTGAAACGTACCCAGGTGAAAGGCGGCATTGGTTTGCTCAACAGCCGGGTAAGCCTTGAAGTGCCTCTTAAAGATAAAGGGAAAATAATTGTTGGCGGCCGTACTTCGTATTCCAACTGGATGTTGCACCAGATACCCGACGAAGACCTGATGAACAGTTCAGCAGGATTTAACGATTTCAATGCTTATTTTACCTACAATGTTTCCAAAAAGAATACAATTACGCTTTATGGCTATGCAAGCAACGACAGGTTTAACCTGTCGGGAATAACAGATTATAAATACGGAAATATGCTTGGATCGTTGAACCTTTCGCACCGGTTCAACAGCAAACTTTACTCCAACATTCTTTTTGGTGCAAGCTACTATCACGCCGGAATGTCGGAAAACGACAGCCTTCAGCCGGCACATTCCTATAAAACCCAAAATTCAATTCTTTACCGAAGCCTTAAATGGAACTTTGTTTATAAACTAAACGAAAACCATATCCTCACTTTTGGAACAAACGCATTTCTGTACCGCATTGAGCCTGGTGAATTGAAACCATACCAGGAAAAATCGCTTGTTCAGCCGGTAACTGTTCAAACTGAGAATGGTCTTGAATGGGCTGTATTTCTAGGCGACGATTATAAAATGAACGACGATATCGGGATTGAGTTTGGTTTGCGATATTCGGGATTTACATCGCTGGGACAGAAAACAGTTTACAGTTATGCTCCTGATAAGCCGAAAACATCAACCACCATCATCGATTCGGTTGTTTATGGGAGAAATAAAGCGATAAAAACCTGGACCGGTTTTGAACCGCGTCTTCTTTTCAGGTTTAATCTCAATGCTGCAAGTTCATTACGTTTGAGTTACAACAGAAACCTCCAGTACATTAACCTGATTTCGAAAACCTCCGTTACTGCTCCTACCGATTTATGGAAGCTGAGCGACACCTATATCAAACCGCTGCAAAGTGACCAGGTTGCTTTGGGGTATTTCCGGAATTTGAAAGCAAGCCGCTACGAAACCTCCGTGGAACTTTATTATAAGGCTTACAATAACCTGATCGATTATAAAAACGACGCTGATATTTTCCTCAATAACCACATCGAAACAGAACTTGTTCCTGCCCGCGGAAAAAGTTACGGAATGGAAGTATTTCTGAAGAAAAACACTGGAAAACTTACCGGCTGGATAAGCTATACACTTTCGCAGTCGGAGCGCCGAACGATTTCGGCAAAGCTGCCCGAGCAGGTAAACGGGAACAGGTGGTATCCCGATAACCTTCACAGGCCTCATAATCTGACAATCAATGGTGGATATTATTTTAACCGGCGATGGAAATTCGGTTTTATATTTACTTATAACACCGGTCGGCCTACGTCTTTGCCCGAGCTTAAATACCAGCTCCGGAACCGGCAAATTGTATATTATTCGGACAGGAACATCTTTAAAATGCCCGATTATCACCGGCTCGACCTGTCCATTTCCCGTTTCGAGAGTTTAAGAATTAATAAACGCTGGAAAGGCTATTGGACCTTTTCGCTTATCAATGTTTATGCCCGTAAAAATGCCTATTCCATTTATTACCAGCGCGACCGAAACCCTGACAGTTTCGATGGGCGTTCAAATCTTTACAAGCTCTACATTATAGGGCGCCCCTTGCCAACGTTTACATACAATTTCATTTTTTAGAACCGATGATGCATAAATATCTCAGAATAATCGTTGGTGCCGGCTTATTACTCTGTTCATGCCGCGAAATATACGAACCCGAATTACCTGTTCAGCCCAGTATACTTGTAGTTGATGGCTTAATTACAAACGAGCAGCGGGAACATACCGTTAACCTGACGAGGGCTGTTAAATTCGACACAACAGCTAACATTCCCGAAACCAAAGCAACAGTTTACGTGCAGGATAACAAAGGCAATATTTTCTATTTTACTGAAAAATGGCCCGGCAAATATGTTTCGGATAAAACCACCTTCAAACCAGTTGTAGGTTACAAGTATACGCTGGTGATTAAAACCCAAAACGGGAAGTTTTATAAGACTGACGAACAGGAATTATTGCCTCCCGGTAATCTCAGCGATATAAATCCCACTCCTAAAAAAGTTCCGTTTTATTTGATGGTCGATAATAAAATGCGGGTGTTGGATATCAACGGCGCCGAATTTTCGGCCTCTTTCAATGTGAGCAAATCCAACAATCCCTATTACAGGTTTTCCAATACACTGATTGCAGAATTCTATTCAAAAGTTGAAGATTCAGTAAATTTCTGTTTCAGGAAATACGAGTCAGATGTAAATTTTATGCTCAGCGATATCCAGGTAGGAAGTGCTGGTACTTTTCAGCAAAAGCTGGGCTTTCTCCCGGTCGAAAATACTTTTTACGGCATTACAGACCATTTTACTACAAGTCCCGATGGTGATGTGTACACGTTGAGGGAGCTTTTTCACTACTATATCACAATCAGGCAATTTCATCTTAACAAAACAACTTTTGATATGTACCGGTCCATGAACCAGCAGTTAAGCGCAACGCAGAAAATGTTCGATCCGGTTACTGCCCAGTTAAAAGGAAATATCAAATGTGTTACCGATCCCAAAGAGCTTGTTCTCGGGTTATTTGAAGTATCTTCAGTTTATACAAAAACTTTTATTATTGATCAGCGGGGTATCAACAACGTTTTTACGCTCTGGCCCATCCGGCCGATTGATATGGATACCATACCCTCCGAGGGTTTTAACTATGACGTTCCACCACGATACTGGATTTATGATACGTATAATTAGCATTCTGCTTTTTCTCTCAGCTTTTCTGACCGGTTATTCAGCCAGTAAAAGTGGATACCAGGTTTCGCCGGTTGAAACTATACATATGGCGACCGACAGAGATGTATATGTTGCCGGAGAAAATCTTTTCTTCAGACTCAATATTCTTTCGGCTGATGCATCAAAGAGCAACATTTGCTACGTGGTTTTGCGAAACTCCGCCAAAACAATCCTGAACTATTATTTTAAAGTTGATAAGGCAGGCGAAGGATACAGCTCTTTTTATCTTCCCGACACACTGAAAACAGGTTATTATGAAATTGTTGCCTTTACAAATTATATGCGCAATTTCGGTGAGTCCTGCTATTTCAGGAAACAGATCATGGTCGTGAATCGTTTCGATGAGTGGCTTACAGAGCTAAGCAACAGTGAGGCTCCGGCTCTATCGTGCAACGAAAACCAGGAGCAAAACCCTTTGTTAAAGATAAGTGTGGAGAAAGAGAGCTACAGTCCCAGGGAAAATATCCAGCTGCAACTGTCGCCTGAGCAGGAGGCATCCATAAAGAACCTGTCGGTTGCTGTTAAATCGCTCAACCCCTACTCGTGCAGCCTCATCAGCAATCCTGCAACAACGTTGAAAAACGAGGAAGACAATCCCGACGAAATAAAATTTAAAAAAGAAATTGACGGTGTTTATATCTATGGCCGGTTACTTTCAGCCGATTCCCTCGCGGTTGAAAACGCATGCATGTTTGTGTCTACTATCGATTCGTTTCCCAACCTCCAGTATTGTTTTACCTCCAAAAGCGGCTCTTTTGAGTTTCTGCTGAATAACTTCTATGCGGGCCGGAAAATTTTTATCAGCACACGCGATCACAACCCCGGAAAATACAGCATAGCCGTGGACGATAAATTCAGCCTCAAAACTCCGTTTATACCACAAAAAATTCAGGTGTCGGGCCTTATGAGGAAATACATTTTCAACAGTCAGAACATTGTTAAAATTCAGAAATCGTATTATTTGCGATACGTTAAAAACATTGCTCCTGCTAAGCCCGATGTTTTAAAAGTTCCTTATGTTTATCGGAATGCCAGCTTAAGTGTTTATCCGGCAAATTACCTTGTGCTTAACAACCTGAATGATATAAGCGAAAATCTGCTGACGGGCTTCAGAATACGCGCAAAAGATGGCGTTAAGTGCGGATTTGTTGTCAACAATGCCGACTGGAATTATTTCAAAACTCCTGCGGCTACGTTTCTCAACGGCGTTTATATCTATAACCTGGATCAGTTAATGAACCTTAATTCCGGGGATATTAAAAAACTGGAGCTTGTTAATTCGGAGCATATCAAAGGAAATATCAGTTTCCCGGGAGTGGTCTCCATTGTTACCCATAAGGAAACCGATTACAGCAGACTTCTTCCCGATGCCTATGTTGCTTCGCTCAACAATTTCCTCGAAACCAGCTTTTATAATCCTCCGCGCTATAAAGTGTTAACGCGCGACGACCAAAGTCCGGATTTCAGGCAGCTTTTGTACTGGAACCCATCAGTTCCGGTTGAAAAAACAATACAGCTGGAATTTTATGCTTCCGATCTGGCCGATGATTACCTTGTTGAGGTTAAAGGATACACGCCATCGGGAAAGGTGATTAGTTCGTATGCAATTATCAAAGTAAGAAAGTAATGAGAAAGCTTATACTACTGATACTTATTTTGCCCTGTTTCTCCCTGAAAGGACAAACTGATTCGATAAGCAACAATCCAGCCTACCAGTTACTTACAGGAGATATTTACAAAGATCCGGGCGTTTTTCATAATGGCATTTACTTCCGCAACGCATACCTTGCGGGAAAGGTTTACTTTACATCGGGCGATAGCATTGGCGGTATATACCTTCGTTACAACAGCAAGGACGATGAACTTTTATGGCTGAACCGCGGCTTTGGCCAGATAAAGCTGGAGAAACCAAATGTCAGGGCTTTTGTACTGCAAAGCGGCGACACAATCTTCCGGTTTGTCAGGCTGAACTTGGCAGCACACGATAGCACTGAGCATTTTTATCAGGAGTGTTTGAACGGGCAGGTAAGTCTCTATGCCGCTCGCGGCGTAACTAAGTACTCAAGCTATTATAAAATGGATATGCAGTTTTTTAAATATCGTCCGCAGTCGAGGTATATTCTTGTAATCAATGGTGAAAAATACCTGCTTGAAAAACCAACGCCTAAGAGTCTGTACGAACGTTTTCCCGGCAAAAAGGCTGAAATTGCCGGATACATCAGGGAAAACAACCTGAAAATATCCAATGAGCAGGCTTTTATATCTTTGATAAAACAAATTGAGACTGTTTTGATGAAATGAAATAATTCCTTTGGGAGGCTCAGGGTTCATACAATTTCCTAAATACCTGGTGTTTTTATACCTTTACAAAAACATTTTCCTTTGAAGCTCCTTTTCCGAAATAACAAAAATCAATGGCAGCAGATGAGCGATGAGGCGCTGCTTGCTTCCTACCGCAAG
>JAJYAG010000138.1 GCA_021779665.1 Bacteroidota bacterium
TTCCGATCTCCGAATTTTTCTGAGTTGGAACTTCACCGGTTCCAATTCTCTTTTTAAGGAGGGTGGTTTTGCTTCTTCATAGTAATTAGTAATCTTATTTACATTTTGAGGTTTATACTTATCAGTTTTATTCCGCTGCAAAATTGGGATACTCAATCTTAACCTGACTTACTCCTGACTTAAGAAATTGTAAATTCTCGTTTCTTTATTAATCTTTTCTTAATTATGGTAAGCACGTTTGTATTTATCCTCAAGTTTGCTGTTGAGCGTAATTTTTACCATTCCCTTTTCTATTGAATAAGAAAGCGGAATTGTAAGCTTAATTAAATCGAAAACCTGCTCGAGTGTTTCCTTCTGAATAGTTCCTGTGAACTGGTATTTTTCCAGACCCGGATCGATGTGAACAACCGACACATTAAAGCGCCTGCCAAGCTTAACACATAAATCGTTAATATTTTCGCCCTGGATCACCCAGTTTGCATCTTTCCACGAGGTTTCAACTTCGGGAAAAGAGTTCTGCAGATCAACGTCTTTCGCTTCGGGCTTTTTTGCCGGGCTCACTTCGGCAATATCCTTCGCCGTTTCAATTTCTTTATCAGGATCGTTTATAATCACAAATTTCTGACCGGGCTTTAAAACTATGCGCTGTGCAGTTTCTGTGCTTTTCGGAGAGTTAATCTTATCAATCATTACCGAGCCTTTCACCAGGAAAGTTTCGGTTTTATTTTCGTCGGGGTAGGCTTTCACATTGAATTCGGTGCCCAGCGCCCTTATTTTGGCTTTTTTGGTTTCTACAATAAATGGCTTATCAGGATTTTTAAACACCTTAAAATATCCTTCACCGTCCAGGTGTACCGTGCGGGTTTCTTTACCATATTCTTCGGAGTATGTGAGCCTGCTTCCGGCATTAAGCCACACTTCGGTGCTGTCGGGAAGCACTATCCGCGACTGGGAGCCCAGCGGCACATTGATCTCGTTGGAAGCTAAATAGTTCTTCCCGTTCAACCGGTTGGCCTGAATTATATAACCAAGAACAGTTCCTATGCCTGCTGAAATGAGTATGACAGCAGCCCATTTAAACAGAAAAGATAAGTTTCGGCCGGCATACTTCGAATCCATGCCGGAAATTTCTTCTTCCGTTTCAATTTTCCCGGCTAATTTTCTGAAGGCAAGCTCTGCGAGCTCCGCAGGTTGTTCCGATATGGCTCCAGCTTTCCAAACCAAATACGATTGCCTGAAATACAATTTGTTATTTTTATCAGAAGCCAGCCAGGCTTTTAGCTCGGCTAATTCTTCAACAGTAATTTCATCTCTCAGGAATGAAGAAATGAGATAGTCGGCCCGTTCTTGTGTTTTTTCCTTTGTCATTTTGCTAATTCTGGATATAAGACGAAAATTATTCGGTGGAGGGTGATAGCCCGGGTAATTATTTTTGAAAAAAAAACAGCGTGGTTATTTCAGCCAATCCTGAGCGTAAGAAAACAGCAGGCTGATGAGAAAAATGAAATCTTTCAGTTCGTTTCGTAAAAAGGCAAGCGCTTTTTTGATATCGGTTTTTATAGTATTTACCGAAATTTTCATTTCGCCGGCTATTTCTTCGTAAGATAAGCCTTTGAAACGACTTAGTTTGAAGGCTGTTTTATATTGTTGGGGAAGTAATTCGATTGTTTTGTTTATTTTCTCTTCGAGCTCCCGGGTTAGAATATAATCCAGGGGAGATTCTCCAAGAACGGAGAGAGAAGAGGCAATTTCCGCCTCTTCCAGTCCGACATTTTTATTTTGCTGCTTCTGTAACTGCCGCCAGTAATCGATACACTTATTATGAACCGACCTCACCAGATAATCGCGCAACGAAGTGTTGATCGTTAGGGTTTCGCGATTTAGCCATATATGCGTAAATGTTTCGCATACAACATCTTCAATTAAATCGTACGATTTAAAATAACCACGGGCTTCATAACAAAGCAGCGCATAGTGTTTTTTAAAAATTTCCTCAAAAATCTGCCGGTTTCCCTGCTTAAGGCCTTTAAGTATATTTTCCTCCAACTGATCCATTACAGCCGCCTGCTTAATAAAATATCTGCGGGGTTTTTCTGATAACCTTGTCGTAAGGTTTCTCTGATCCCGCAGCCACTTTGTACATGCGCTCGTGCGACAGGGTTGCCTGATCGGTAAGCTCGTTATAAGGTTTCATGCAGATATCGAGAAATCCGATGTTATAGTTTTCACCATCGAAGCGGCCAAATACCGGCTGATCCATCCACTGGAAGTAGTGAATGCCTATAAGCTCGGGACGGGCAAAACCCTGTTCCAGGTAATATCGGTAAGCTTCGCCTCTTGCCTGTTGGCTCTCAGCTCCCTGAATACCGGTGGCAGGTAATCCGCGATCGGTGGCACCGAAATGATATTCGCCAATCAGCACCGGTTTTCCGCTGCGGCGGAAGATCTCGGCAGTTTCGGGAGGACCGGGAAAGCTATACCCATTAATGGAAAATACATCGAAATAGGCGCCGGCACGGTAACAAAGCTCCGAGCTGATCCAGGCATAACGCAAACCCAGGTTCAGATGGTTGGGATCCACCTTCTTCACTTCGTCGCATACAGTTTTAACATAGGTATCGACAAGGATGCCCGAAAACTCTTTACAATCGGCCCAGCACGCTTCCGAGGGACTTTCCTTCATAACCAGGGCAGGGATATCTTCAAAGTTTTTCACCGTTTGTTTCCAGCCCTGATTAAAAGCATCAACACTTTTGTATTTGGCTTTGAGCCATTGTGAAAACTGGTTTTTGGTTTGCGATGGTGTTGGCGTGGCAAACATCTCGAAGGCAATGTTATTGTCGCCGAATGCCCAGTGAGGCTCGTTGCTCAGGAAGTAACCGATGAGATAAGGATCGTTTTTAACCTTTTCGAGCTGTTTGGCAAATTCCACAGCGCTGTTTTTGTATTCATCGCTGAAAACATCGGGAAAATCGCGGTAAAGCAACGTTTTCGAAGTTGGATAATTTCGCATGTTCAACACATAAGGAGTAGCCGATCTTTGGGCAAATTCAATGTCGCTCCAGTTGGCAATGGTATTTACACGCCACTTTTTAAGCAGACCGCTGGTAATGCTTTCCCATTTATCTCTTCTCTCATCGCCAAAGGCTTTGATAAGGTTTACTTCGAGAAAGTTGACCATCTTCTTATCTCCTCGTTCATTGATAGCGCTTTTATAAACCGAATCCTGCGGAAGCCATGCAAACAGATCTTCCTGACCAGTTACTGTTCCGGTAACATTGCTGCCAATACAGTCAACGCCGGCACTCAGAAAGGCATAACCATCGGGATCAACAAACCACCAGCGTTTGCCGTCGTTTTGTACCCTGAAGTATCCGGTAGCTTTGAATTTAAGATCCTTCCATCCGCCATATTTGCTCCAGTTCTCAGGAAGTTTCGCTTCCATGGATGCCAGTTCGAGTTCTTTCAGATTCGTTTTCAATTCTTCCAGGCTATGCGTTTTCCCCGCCCAGTCTTTCATCGCCCATTGGCCAAACTCGTCCACATAAGGCTTCTCAGGCTTTTCGAAAGGTGCCGGAACGGAATCGCTCAGGTAAATGGCAGCAATTTCCATTCGGGTAAGATAATCGGGCTCCATCACCGGTTCGAAACGGAGGCATACTTTTCCGATATCATCAATATCCAGGCGGCGACCCATTACGGTTCCCTTCAGCTGACGCGGGAAACGTTCCATAAAAATCTGCTGGCCGTCAAGGTAGGTGAGCGGAATAATGAGGCGCGTTTTGAGATTGGGTAGAACTCCAATTTTGGGCGAAATGCGCGGCTGCTGCTTCATATTTTCTGTTGTGGCACCACCCTGCTGCACGATGGACATTCTGGCAGAGTCCGTTTGTTTTTTGTAGAAATCCACATACACAACAGCGCTGTAAGGATTATCATGCCACAGCTCACAAATGAGATATTTTGCTTTTCCCCAGGGAAGAGAATCCTTTCCCGATGAAATTACAAGTGTATTAGCATCTTTCAGCGATTTAAACTCAAGGACTTTTTCTTTAAAGGCCTCGCTCTTTTTCCACTGAACGTTTCTTGGGTTTTGATTCATGAGAGAATCAAACGAAAACGCATAAACGGTTCCGGGTTCAGGTTTTGCGCTTTTGCAGGAGATCAGGCATGCAATGGCAACAAGGAATATAAAAATCCTGCTCATAGGTTAAGTAATTTATAGATGTTAATGGTGGATTAAAATTAGCTAAATAATAACACCATTCACGTTTTTTTCAGATTTATTGTCAGGGTTCGTTTTCCGGCCTTCACCGATTCATAACTTAAATTAACAGAGGATGCATCTTCAACAAGAAAACGGAATTCGGATATACCGTAGCCGGGAACCTGGAGAAACTGAATTTCGGGCTTATACTTTTTGTAACGCACCTTATTATTGTATCTGTCGGTAATTTCACCGCCTGCAACTACTTTAGCCCCCGAAAGTTTCAAAATATCCTTTGTGTAAAGTTTCTGCTTAACAGCATGGTAACTCATGCTGGGTATGGCCCTGGTATTTTTGAGACGCACATCCACCTGATAAAGATTACCTTCCAGTTTTTTGGTCCCGATCAGTTCCAGGGTGATCTCAGGAGTTTGAGAAGCGGCATAAATAACAGCCTCAGCATTGCGGTGCACCAGATCGGGCAACATAAATGTATGAGGCATGCGGGTACTGTATTTTATCCATCCGCCAATTTCAATATCGCCATATACAGGGTGTTTAAAAGGCGTCCAGTTTTTGAAGAGAGTGCCGTTAGCAAGATTATCGTTGAACTTCAGGCGTTCAATCTCTCTGCTGTTAGGATTATCAGGGTCAGGGTCCGAAGGTTTCCTTTCGGCTTCGGAGCCTTTGACATACGTTTCCTGATCTCTCATATACAACTCCGCCACAAAGCCATAAGCACCAAAAACCTGGTGGGTAAACTCGGTAAAATCGCCCGTAGTTGGGTAGAGGTCCTTATACGAAACAAGATATTTATATCCCGGAACAATTTTTTCGGCATTCTTGCCAAGGAGATCATAAACAGCGATATCCTCCTTGATAAGTTCACCAAGATCTTTGTTGCTTGGGCCGCGCAAATACATTCCGCCGAAATTATGAAAAGCATACACCACAATAATATTAGGTCTGTTCTTCATATAGTCTGCAATATCCCGGAGCCCCACTCCCTCAAATGGAAACCGGCCCGATCCCGGTTCCACATAATTTGGATGCCAGTCGAAACCCCAATTGCGGTTGGCATCCACATATCCTTCGGCGTCCTCATTCAATTTACCATCCTGATCGTTATCAATACCTTCGTACGACAGAATTGTCCATTCGCCTTTTTCACCCTCTTTAACACGAACCATCAAACGAGGCTCTCTGGGGTCGGTACGATATTTCCCGTTTGGATCCTTGATTCTCATGCGGCAGATGTTTCCATCGCCGTCCAGATCTTCGTAGCCGTCCTCGTCAAAAAGGCCGTCTTTATCGTCATCCACCGGAATACGCAAGCTCCGGCTCGAATTCATGGTATGCCCGTCGGCCATAAAGTGAAACCGGCCATCTACATTCACAACCGGTATCAGGTAAAAGGCATTCCTGTCCACGATCTTCGTAATATTAGGAATTTTACCATAATTCTTCAGCAGATAATCGGCCAGGTAAAGAACGACTTCGCCCCCTTGGATTTCATTTCCATGAATGTTACCGTCGGCATAAACGCCCGGTTTGTCTTTGGCTTCACCGGTAACCGGATTGTTAATCTCGAGCGCCCATATTTCCCTGCCTTCTTCACTTTTACCCACCAAAACAGCTTTTGTGAGACTGGGATACGCTTTGTTTAAAGCCTTAACAGATTCAACAACTTCCTGATAAGTGTTATACCTATCGAAACGGAGCGGAACTGTTATCTGGGCTGCCCCAATTAACGGGAGCAGAATAAGATTTATATGGAGTATTAAGGTTTTCATTGTCTTCATTTTGATGGTTGTAATTTAATTTCAAGTGAGTCGTTTCCCATTGATTTCGACTCCAGCGATGCCTTTATAGCTTTACCCCTGGTGAGGCGGACAATAAAGGTAAGTTTTGTCGCTTTTAACCCACCCAGTGCCCGGACCGGAGTGCGTTTATACCCTGAAAGAAACTCCAGTGAATCAGCCTCCAGGGTAAGAATACAGGGCGCAGCATTTCTGTTCTGCTGTCCCATGGCTGTAGGGAACGGCAGGTATTTCGTATTTTCCACCCAAATCTCAATTTGCCAGACATCTTTTCCCAGATCTTTTACCTCGTATTTGGCAAACTTAACCTGCGGAAGCTTATCGACGAGTGTAAAAATCCATGGCAATTGCAGATTAATCAAAGAATCGGCCCAGGCAAAAGGAGGTACATTTAAAGTGAAAGGAACAGCACCGCCAATTTCAACATCACCCAGAACAGGATGTTTATAAGGTTGCCAGTCGATATAGCCTTTCCCTTTCAGATTTTTGTCGCTGAAACTTATAAGCGCTTTCAGGGTTGAGTCGGATTTAGGCTTTGGCATAGCCTTCAACATCGCTGAAAGCTGTTTCGGAGTAGTCTTTCCCGACTTAACCATTTCGATCACCTCTAGCGGCTTGTACTTTTCAGCAGCATTGTTCTCTTTTAAAATCTTCAGAATTACATCCTCGCCCAGAGCAGTAAAATCTTCACCCTTCATAGCTTCCAGCTTAGCGGTTGAAATGCCGGAGCTATCTTTCTTTTCAGCTTTATATGCAGGCAGTGTAAAGAAGTTAAAGCTAAAAGCCGGAACTCCCAGATGATAATACGACCACAGTTCGAACGATCCGTCCTTAGCTTTTTCGGGCCCGAGCCGCTCAAGGTCGAACCCCGATTTTTTGAGGTAAACTTTATATTGGTCCGACAGTTCTTTGTACCATGTAACGTCTTCACTTAAGGGGTTAATTATTTCACCCAGCCCCAACACATTGATGATCATGGCTGGCGTAATTTCAAAATCATCCTCTATGTATGGCTGAAGCAATTCAATCAGCTCTGTTATGGTATAAGTCTTTCCTTTTTCAGCATTAAAAGACTCGAGCATATTATCGGGAATAACAATTTTATTGTAATCTACTGTCGATTTACGTCCACCTTCCGGGGGAACCAGGCAGAAGTTAGTATTCCCCATAACAAAACTGGCAGCAATTTCGGGGCGCTGAAAAATAAATTTCATCAACGCATATACTTCGGGAGTGCTGCCCGGCCATAACCCAGCGGTGGTTGTAAAAGGTTTGAACAAATGCGGAAAGTTAACGCCGGTATTTACCCCGCCCGGAGGATCTTCGTTATAGGTTCCGTCGTTATCGTTATCAATACCTTCAGTATAAACCGTGTAAATACCTTTCTCACCTTTAGCCGGATCGGCTCTGCGGAGAAGCCTTTTATCCGTTTCATCAATCATCATGGTACCTAAAGGATCCTTCACACGCATCTGGGTAATGAACCCGTCGTGGTTCAGATCGTCGGGACCGTCTTCGTCGGCCACCTCGTCCTGGTCATCGTTAAACACGGTAGCATTTCGGGGGTTCTTCCAAAGCACTTTTGAGAAATAATTTTTCAGAGCATCCGGATTCAGCGTAGGAAGTATGTACCATGTAAAATTCAGATTCTTTTCATCTTTCAGAATCATCCGGGCAAGTATTGTTGAAGCATACGCCGCCATCGGGTTAGTACCTTCCGGGTCGGCTAACACAAAAATGGCGGGATTTTTCAGTCCGGTTTTCTCGTTTCCTAATTCTGCAACAATAAGCTGGTTACCTCCGGGCGAAACCGCCAATGGATGAATTTTGACTTTACCCTGGTTAGATTTTGCCAGGTTTTCGAAACTGGTTTTCAACTCATCGGGAGTGGGATAATTCTGGGCCGTCAGCATATTGAGGCATACCAGCAAAATAGCTGACAAGCATAAAATTTTAAGCTTTTCAGAGTACATACAGTCAGGTTTGTAAAGGTTTTATTGAATTAGCGGGCTCAATAATCAGTATGTCAGGAGAAATAAAGTTAAAACATTCTGAAGCAATTTCAAAAAAGATTTACCGGGAAGAAATTTAGAATGGCCTCCGGCATTATTGGATTCGTGAAGCTAATTACCTAAACACAAACAAGGAATTTAACCATAATGCCGTCCTTACAGGACTTCAATATAACCGCCCACAATTATTTCTACCATAATATCGTTCCTACGGAACTTTACTTAATTAAATTACCTTCTTCATATTAACAGCTTATGTACCTTAGCTTGACGACTATGAGCGAGACGCTACGCGGGTTACGATTAAATTGAGCTTATTTGATATCATTTAGCTTCTCTCATGCCTTTGCCATGGCTTTGCTATGGCTTTGACACGGATGAAATATTCATAATTCGATTTAAACCTTTCACTTTTTAAAAGCAAAAATAAAAGCGTAGCGAGGACGCTACGCTTAGCAAAAAAATCGTTGTTAAAAGGTCATTTACTGGACAATAAGTTTGTCCTTCATAACCGTGTTGTTTACCAGGATTACATAAATACCTTTAGGTAACTGGAAGAGGTCGATGTCGGCAACAAAACCGTCGCTTACATTCTCATATTTCTGTGTTAAGGAGGCCTGACCGGAGATATTTTTCAGTTCAACTTTTAATTCTTTGAATTCCTGATTCTTTACCTCAACAAATACCCTTTCGGACACCGGATTAGGATAAAGCCTGATTTTTGCTCCCGCGAGATTGCCCACCGAAGTCGGAGCACTCACTACCAGGGAATTGCTTGATACAGGACCGCAGCTATTGGCATCGGAAATGGTAACTGTATAAGTACCAACAGCAAGTCCGGCAAAAGTACCTGAACTCTGGGTGGTTCCCGTATTCAGCAAGAAGCTGAGGGTACCGGTACCTCCGGTGGCGATGATATTAATACTTCCGTCGGATACTGCCGAACCGCTTGTGCCAGTTGCCGTCTGCGAGACAATG
Organism: Bacteroidota bacterium; assembly: GCA_021779665.1. Classification (GTDB taxonomy): domain Bacteria; phylum Bacteroidota; class Bacteroidia; order Bacteroidales; family JAAUTT01; genus JAAUTT01. The sequence goes on from JAJYAG010000138.1 coordinate 9,018, forward strand.
GATATCAGTGAAGGTTCCTGAATGTTTACGCTGTTAGACACAACCGGACCGCAGTTGTTAGCATCGTTAATTTCGACAGCATAACCTGTTCCGGCCGTGAGTCCTGTAAAGTTTCCCGATGAAGCGCCGGTAACATTGGCGCTTGGAGTACCATTGAGCAGCAGCTTAAAGCTGTATGCCCCGGTTCCGCCGGCAGCCAGTATGTCAACTTTTCCATTTGTCAAACCACTACATGTTATGTTGGTAGCTGTTACTGTTCCTGCTGTTATAGGCTGTGGAGCTGTAATACTCAAAACTGAAGACATAACAGGTCCGCAGCTGTTGGCATCGGTTACCTGAACTTTATAAGTTGCTCCTTCGGAAACGCCCGAAAAACTGCCTGAAGAAGCACCGGTGGTATTACCGGTTTCTGCATCGTTCAGCAATAGTTTATAACCCAGGGTTCCGGTACCGCCTGAAGCCTGCGCTGTAACGGTTCCGTTTGTCAATCCCGAACAGGTGATATTTGTGGCCACAGCACTTGCCAATATAATGGCCTGTGGTTCCGAGATGCTGTATGTATTCGAAGTGAGCTTGCAGTTATTGGCATCAGCAACTTCAACCGTATATGCAGTTCCACTGCTTAAACCGGTAAATAAACCTGTAGAGGCACCACTAACGTTGGAGCTTGCAGTTCCGTCAAGTTTCAGGGTATAGAGCAGAGAGCCCGTTCCGCCGGTTGCAGCAGCGCTGACAGTACCGTTTGTAAGTCCGTTACAGGTGATATTGGTTGCTGCAGGACTGCTAAACACAAGTGCAGCAGGCTGACTAACCACTATTGGAGCACCAATTGTTTTCTGGCAACTTGTAACGCTTTGGTCGCGGACCATTACGCTATAATTTCCGGCATCCAGATTACTGAATACAGGCGACGATTGCCATGCAGTTCCCGCTAAAGAATATTCGTACGTTCCGGTGCTGCCCGATGCTGTTATTTCCAGCGCACCCGTGGCAATCCCGTTACAGGTTAAATCCACATGAGCGGCAGTTACTTCGGATATGGTTAAAGCGGTTGGCTCTGTAATTGTATAAGTTGCATCTTTGGTACAGTTTTTACTGTCGGTAACCGTTACAGTATAGTCACCGGCTACCAAACCCGAATTTGTTGCCCCGGTACGGCTGTTGGACCATGTCCACAGGTAGGGAGAAGTTCCGCCGCTTGAAGACACTGTGATGCTGCCCGTTGCAGAGCCGTTACAATTTGCATTGGTAACCGAAACTGAAGTCACGTCCAGTGCCGCAGCAGGCTGCGTAAGTGTTGTGGTGAAAGATTTCTCACAATTCTTACTATCGGTAACAACCACTGAATAAGTCCCGGCGTTAAGGCCGCTGATATCTTCCGTGACCTGATTGTTATTCCACTTAAAGGTATAAGCGCCTGTATTGCCCCCAGCAGGAGTAAGGTCGACAGCTCCATTGGAACCGCCAAAACACGACACATTTGTATTGGCAAATGAGGCAGTCATTACAGAAGGTTGACCAACAGTCTGCCCGGTAACAGTTGAACAATTATTAATATCCGTGATGGTACATCTGTATGTTCCTGCGCTTAACAGACTAATAGTTTGGCCGGTAAGACCGTTGGACCACCGGTATGTTAAGGTTCCGGTACCTCCGTCGACATTCAGGCTGATGGCCCCATCGTTCTTGGTGCCATTGCAGGTTACCGGGGTAACCAGGGCGCTGTTCACAAATATCGGAGGAGGTGTGGATAAAGCAACACTGGCTGTAGCGGTGCAGTTCCCAGCGTCGGTAATGGTAACATCGTAATTACCGGCACCCAGGGATGTTATTACTTCGGCAACCTCTGTAATCGATTCCCCATTTTTCTTCCATTGATAAGTATAAGGAAGCGTACCGCCGGTTCCATTTGCATCGGCATAACCGTTGTTTTGACCAAAGCATGTTACATTGCCTCCGGTAATGGTAGCTGCAAGCACAGCTGCCGGTTCGGCGATAGTAATATCCGAAATGGTGTATGTTTCAACCGGACTAGTATTATTATCGGTAATGATTACCGAATAAGTTCCTGCAACTCCTGTAATGGTAGGTTGCGATGGATAAGGACCCGCGGGACCACTCCATGCATAGGAAAAAGATGGTGAGGCATTATCAGTTTGCGGCGTTACGGTAATACTACCATTGTTACCACCTTTGCAACTTACGTTCTTTTTCTCCGAAACAAAAGCATATAAATTATGACTGTCAACAATCAAAACTGTGGTATCGGCCTTGCAATTGTTGTTATCTGTAATCTGAACACTATAATTACCAGCGACAGAAATAGCTTCAATATCCTCATTCACCTGAGTAAAAGTGCCCGCACCAGTCCATGATGCAGTAAAGGGAATAACTGCACCAATCACAATGAGGTTAACCTTACCACTGGCTCCGTTTATGGGTGTTACCACAGTTCCCTTGAAGTGAATTTTGGGAGGCTCGGTAACCACCATGTCGTTAACAGTTACGGAACAGCCTTTTTTATCAGTAACAGTAACACTGTACGTTCCAGCTGAAACGGCATTCTGACTGGCATTAACAGCAATTAACCCGGTTCCGTTTCCAGTCCAGAGGTAACTTTTTGTACCGGTACCGCCACTGACTGTTAACGCAAGAGCACCATCGGCCGATCCATAACAAACAGCATTTTTATGTGAAGCCAGGTTTTCGGTGGCGGTAAGCGCCGCAGGTTCAACCATGGTAACCGTAGCCGTTTCGGAATAAAGACCGCTTGAAACCGTGCAATGATAAGTTCCGGCAGTGATATTTTCAATAGATCTTGTGTTAGCTGTAAAAGCAGCATCCCCGTCTTTGGTCCAGGCATAAGTTAAATCGCCAGCCCAGGCACCCTTCGGATTAGCTGTAATGCTACCGTTGGAAGCACCATAGCACTTTACGGTATCTAAAACAAATGAAATGCTACGGCTTTTGTATTTGGCGATGAAAACATCACGGGTACTTGGTGTTGCATTGGTAAGGTTATTTGCAGGGTTGGAATCGAATTTAATGGTAGGTGAGTAAAAATTTCCCGTGAAAATATAATTCCCTTCACTGTCAATTACGCACGACTGAGCAACATCGGCACCAGTTCCACCCATTTTAATGGCATATAACAGATTGTCATTCTTATCATGTACAATCCCTAAACCATCGGTGCTACCTTCAGGTGTTAAAGTCTCGTTGTTAAAAGTCATAGGCCCGCCAAACTGGCCGGCAATCACAATATTTTCACCATCGGTGGACAAACGTGTCAAACGATCATCACCAGCACTTCCCGCTACGTCGAACCATTGCAAAGTTCCATCGGTGGTGTATTTGGCAAAGAAAATATCGTTGCTGCCTTTGTTGGGAATGGTGCGGACGGATTGAAGGGTTGCTGTGGAATCTACTTTCAAATCGGCACTGGCATAATAGCCGCTGATATAGACATGGCCTTGTTGGTCGCAAGTGGAAAAAACACTAACATCATTATTACTGCCTTTAATTTTTCTTATCCATTGACCTATTCCATTGAAGTCGGTTTTATAAAGAAATATATCGCTTGAACCAGATTGGCTGTTCAATGTCTCAATATCCAGGTTTAATGTATTTTTATTAATACCTGCTATATAATAACCAGTATTATCTATATCAAGTGCAAAAAGTTTATTATTTCCATCGTTACCTGTAAATTGCTTTACCCAATTAAAATCTAAATTTGCATTTAGCTGAAGTATATAATAATTCTGGGGGCCATCACAAGTTAATGTGGTTGCGGTTCCATTTATGCTTGACACATTTAAATTTCCCTGTATAAAACCTATTATAATTAAATTATTATTTAAATCGAGTTTAATATCCTGAGGCCTTTGAGAACCAGCCCCATATAAATATCTTTGCGCATTTATAATGGAACCATTTGAAGTATTTAAAATAGAAAAAAAGGCATCAGATGTATTGGTATCCAAATTTGGGAGCGAGAATCCATCACCAAAATTACATGTGTTACTATAATAGCCTCCTGCAATAATTAATTGAGAGCCATCAGCAGATAAGGTCAAAGCATCTACTATATCATCTAATGATCCTCCTATTTGTTTAAACCATAAAAGAGTACCATCGGAACTATATTTTGTAACAAATATATCATATCCCCCAAACGAGGTATAATTCAACTCTGCAGAGATTGTCCCATTAAAATAACCTACCTGATAAAGATTGTTGTGTTTATCAATAACTGATTTAAAAACTCTATCATCTCCCGTGCCCTTCATTGATTTAGAAAAGGTCAATTCTTGAGAAGAAATATTACAAAATTGGAAAAACAGAATTATGTAAAATATTTGTTTCATTTTAACAAAGATTAGGAACCAACATAATCACCATCATTTCCAGTCTCTCCTATATGTTTTGTTTTTTTCAGGTTAAGAATAAAAAGTGTGGGCTTTTTCCACTCCTTTTTAAATTTCTTTAGATTTTTCGGTTTTAATTCCATTGTTTTATTTTATTTAATAGATAACTAATTGAAATCCTCCTTGAAAAAATTTCATAATTTTTCAATTCTATATGTTGAGAAGTATAATTCTGAAGGATATTGCAACCTTCAAATTCTGAAGCTACACTGTTTTCATACCTCTGGGGGTAATCAATCGCTTGCTTCCCTTTTTTAGTTGAATTCATTATTTCAAAAGGAAGGTAATTTCGCATTCCTTTAATTAGGATTTTATTATAAGAATTAACTTTATATTGGACTAAAGGGATTGAATGACAAAAATGGACTACTTTAAAGTCACTCGAGGAGTCTAAGGAATTTGCATCAAACCAAAGACTTTTTCTATAATGTATTGAATGAGCATTTCTAAAAGTTTGCTCAACCACCTTTCTATTTAAAGCCTTAAATCCCGTCACCTTCTCAAACCTCGGATCATGCCCTGCCTCTTTCATTTTCTTAATCAAATCCAACCTTTTAGCAAATTCAGGATTGATATCAGAATATTTTAAGAATGGATATTTATATACCTGGTGGTCGAAAAAGAAGTCGTGCATGGAGTTGTATGCCAAGCGCAGGCGGTGTTTGTAATATTTGTAACCTTTCTGGTTGTATAACTTAACTTTTGCAGTAGGCCAGCTGATGGTGCCATTGCCTCCCTGGCCGTTGAGCAGAATATTGCAGTCGTATTCCTTAGCCTTGTCATTAATGGCCTGTATCCAGTACTGGTTTGCAGCCGCATGCATGGGCTCGTCAAAGATGTCCACGGCTTTCTCTATGCATTCAATAGGATCGTAACCTTCTGCATTTACCAGAAAGTGGCGGATATTGGGATACTTTTTAGCCATAAGCCCAGCCAGTTCACCTTCATCGCCGTTACGGCCTTTGGGAACTTTATAGTCTTTATACAAAGGTACGGAGGTAAAAGCAAACAGCTCTTTGTTTTGCTTGGCAAGTTCAATGGCTGCAATGGCTGCTACCGAAGTGGAGTCGAGTCCTCCGCTGAGCGAAATGCCTACCTGTTTTGTGGTACGTAAACGACAACGAACAGCCTCGGTAAATATTTCGAGAAAGCGGTCGTAATAGTCCTGTTCTTTGGGTAAAATTAAATCGGGTTGCTCGGTCAACTCCCAATATTTGGTTTTTACCGGTTTGGCATTATCGAGTGTAAGGTAATGGCCGGGTAAAAGATTAAAAATATTGAGGTAGCAGGTTTGTTCCCCATCACCGGGCCATGCAACCAATATTTGAGCCAAACGGAATTCATTCAGTTCTTTGGGAATTTCCTTCAGCGCCAGCAAAGCTTTGGGCGAAGAAGAAAAGGCAAAAAACTCATCGCAGGCATAATAATAGCAAGCCATGATGCCACAATGATCGCGTGCTACCCAAAGTTTTTGAGAAGTCTTATCATAAACGGCAAAACTCCAGTCGCCAATCAGGTGTTCTGTTGCAGCGATTCCCCACTTCTCAAAAGCAAGTTTAACGTAATGCGAGTCTGGGTAATTGTCGCGGTGTATAAGGGAAATGCCAAAGATGCCACAAAGTTCGTCGCGGTTGTCGATCCGGGCATTTACAACCATTACCTTGCGGTCATCTTCAAAAAATATGGGTTGCTGTTCTTTAAAACTTTCGGGAGTATCGAAGCAGATAAGGCTGCCCAAAGCTACTTTTTCGTTTTGCCAGAGGGCTTCGCTGTCGGGTTGGGTAAATTGCAGAGCCGTACGCATATCATCCAGTAGGTTTTGTTTGATATGGTGTCCATTAAGCATATATAGCCCATAGATCACGCTCATATTTTCATTTTAAAATTCGGGTACAAAAAACTTCTCCAAAATTACATGTTAAGATGGTTTTTCAGTTAAAATGTTCATTAAAATCTGAAAACATTCAGCTTAACTGTCTCCTTTAACGGAATTTAAAAGAGTTGGTTACAATATGGTTAGACGGCTTTGACTAAACTAACATTTTTGAGGACTAACGGAATTGCGGCTGGAGGAAGAGGAAGTTATGGCTGAGGGCCGAAGGTAAGGAACAGAGAGGATTAGCCGCGTGGCAGAGGGGATGATAAATGTTTGTTTCATATGAACTAAGCCTCCTCATAATAACAGATTTTTCGCTGCGCTCAAAATGACAACGATCTTCTCTCTTCCAATCCAAACAAGTCGGTCATTCCGACCGAAGGGAGGAATCTTTCAATACCCAAAAAAATTCGTGCAATTTCGGCTGGAAGTCGGAAATATCATACAAACAAGGCGCTTAAGTTTAGTAGAGCTTCTATTTAATCCTTTGTACCTTTGGCTTGATCCAAAGGTACCCAAAGATCAAGGCTTCTTGAAAATTGGCTAAAAACAAAAGATTTCCCTGCTGCGGGGATAAGCCGCTGATGCCTGCAAACTTTCAGGATCAATCGTATTTAATAACTCTATTGGTTAATGATATTTTTACCTTTTTACCCGCTACAATCCCCTCGCTACGGTAATTCTTTTGTTTTCTTAACGCCATTTTCAAAAGGCCAATCCCGAACCTTGAGCATTTCGGTTTATTTAGCCTAAATTTATAGTTTCATAAACTGTTTCCTTTACTAATCTGTCAATTGTACCGGAGGGAGGAATCCTTTTTCTTTGCTCACCGCAGTGACCACGACCTCCCTAAACCGGCCTCCGGCTTTATTTAAATGAAATTGTGCATAAAACTTTCGGCTGGAAGCCGGGAAATAAAAGCGCAGCCGGATGCGACGCTTAGCAAAGGGAATCTTTTATCATTTACGCCGCAACGACTCTGCCAGCTTTGCTGCCAGCTCGTATTCAAAACCTCTGCCGGAGGCAAACTGTATCAGCTTTCCTTTAAACTCGTAATCGCTGGCAGCATTGATGGTTCTGGCCTTTTTTGTGAGTTCGTCGCGCAGGATATTTTCGTAAAGTTCAGGATCAATATTTGCGATTGCCTCGCCAATAACACCTTCGCTCACATGTTTCTGCCGAAGCATGTAGGCAATCTTGATTTTTCCCCACTTTGAAAATTTGAGCTTATCGTTAACAAAAGCACGGCTATAGCGCTCGTCGTCAATAAACTTTTCATTGAGGAGCTGAATAAGTATTTTTTCGGTGAGTTCTTCTGTCACATCCCACTCCAGCAATTTGGAACGGATTTCGCCCGTGGCATATTCCTTTTTGGAGCAAAGCTTCATGGCCAGGTTGAGGGCTTCTTTTTCAGTCATTCCGGTAAGCTTTTAACATACGGTATTTGCCGTGGATATCCCGGGCAACATTTGTTTTAAAACCTTTTTCTTCAAATATTTTCGCTGATTTCTCCGACAAATCTTCGTTTATCTCTACATAAACCTTTCCGGAAGGTTCCAGGTTTGTAAAGGCAAAACTGGCAATGGCCCTGTAAAAGATAAGCGGATCGGGACCGGGAGCAAACAATGCAACATGCGGCTCATAGTCGAGCACATTGGGTTGCATCTCCTCCTTTTGAGCTGTGGTTACATAAGGCGGATTGCTTAATATCAGGTTGAACTTCCGGCCTTTCAAGCCCGCCGAAAGATTCAGCATGTCTTCATGCAAAAAAGTAACCTTTGTATTGTTTTGTGCGGCATTCTCCCCGGCCAGCTTCAACGCTTCAGGAGATATATCGGCAGCAGTAACATCCCACGATGGTCTGTTTTTAGCTATCGCGACAGCAATACATCCGCTGCCGGTTCCCAGGTCGACCGCCTTCAGGTGGTCGGAGGTGTTTTCTTTCAGAATCCAGTCGACAAGCTCTTCCGTTTCAGGGCGGGGAATCAAAACATTGCTGTTTACTTTGAAATCCAGTCCGTAAAAAGAGGTCTCCCCCAGAATATATTGCAATGGCTCAAATTTTTTAAGGGCTGCAGTTATTTTTTCAATCGCATGAACCGCTGTTTTCGATACATTTGTGTCGGGTTGCAGATAAATATCGCTGCGCGACACTTTCAGCACATGCTGAAGGGTGCGGGAAACAAGCGCCTCAGTTTCTTCAGGGGAATAGAGAAGCGACAACTCGCGCCGCATGGCGCCGGCAATATGTTTAACGGTTTGGTTTATCATGATTCAAAAATACAGATTCTTCGCTTCGCTCAGAATGACAGGTTCCATATTTTGTTAAGAGAGGGAGGGTTTGGTTGGCGGCAAAGCCGCCAACCAACCCCTAAAAAAACAAAAATCATTGTCATTCAGAGCGTAACGAAGTGAAGCGAAGAATCTAAAACGCCAAAGAAATTTTTCAACCAATCTGTGATTTTTCGTTTCGTTGTGCGAATAATAAAGCATCAAACCAGTTCAGCATATAGACTGAATCAGTAATTGAAAAATGAATGAATACAACAGAAAAATCAGATCGGTTTCTTTCCATCATTGAAATCAACAAGGGAATCAT
>JAJYAG010000287.1 GCA_021779665.1 Bacteroidota bacterium
GTATGAGGTTGTTTTCGAAAAGTTTGCTGCAACGCTGGCTTTCCGCGGTTTCTGGAACAACAACTGGTACGCTGCCGAAAGTTCCACGCTTGTGTTTGCCGCTCTAAATCTTGAAAACAAACAACGTCAGGATTATTTCCTGCAGTTTGTGCTTAAAAGAGATACAATTAACGGAGGCTGCGGTCAGTTGGCATTTCCCTCAACGGTCGACAAGTGGTTAACACACGATGGTCACTGGAAAGAGCCGGGCGGCTACCATAATTATCCGGTTGGTAATCTGCTGGTGAGTGCGTTGGCACTTGAAAAAAATGGCTACAATATCTTTCGTGATTTCCCTGCGCTTTTTAAAGCTTCGTATGCCATGCTCAAATATTCTTTCCCCAACCTTGTGGAAGGTGGCTTCGGCGATACTGGTCATGCCGGTCAGAGTGCCGAGTCGCTTGAGATTGGCCTGATAGGTGCAGTGAAGTACAATTCTCCGGCACAGGCCGAAATGGTGGCGTCGATGAAAAAACTCATTGATGGAGGCAGGTATAAACGCGAAAACTCTGGCTTCCTGGGTTTGTTATGCTTTTTACCAGAATTTCCGGCGTCTCAAGCGGTTTACGAATGGCCACGCACCGGCGAAATGGAGTTTGCAAAATACTACATTCAACGCAACAGCATGGACCCGTTTTATGGGTTGATGGTTGGCGTTCAGGAAGCTACATATAATCACAATCATTGCAACGGTATGTCGATGGAGCTTTACGGTCTGGGAGAGGTTATGGGACTTGATCCCGGAACCGGTCCAAATTACGAACATCCGATCCATCAGAATTATTACAGTCAATGGGCGGCACATAACACCGTAGTAGCTGCGGGAATGTCTAGCTCTGTTCCATATAGCGGCAGTGCCGGTACCAAAAATGTGGGTCAGATTGAGTGTGCAGCCATGGAACCGATGGCTGATAAGCAGGCGGTTTCTGCCAATTACTCGTTTACCGATACCCGGTATCTCGATAAATCCACCAATACAAACCAGTTGAGAACACTTGCCATTGTCAGAAAATCGACCACCAGCGGGTACTATGTGGATATTTACCGGTCGGATAATAAAATCAGCAACGATTATGTTTATCACAACATCGGCGAGAATGTCACTTTCCTCAATGCAAAGCGTGAGCCTTTAACCACTATCGAAACCGCTTATCCTGTTATCGAAAAGGATTATCCAGGCTTTCGTTTCTTTACCGATGTTCGTAAACTCGAAAACCAGACAGGTAATGTGATTGCCCGTTTTCCTGTAAAGGATGGCAAATCGGACGATCTGTTTCTTCAGGCTGTAATTGCAGGCGGCAAGGATCGTGTTTACTACAGCGCTTTTTCGCCTAAGTCGAAATCTGCCGGACAGATTTACACCGGCAAACCATTGCCATTGTTCACCATCCGCACCGGAAAAGAAGCTCAGTCCAATCCGTTTGTGGTTGTCTTCGAGCCTTACAAGGGCACACAGGGCAACACCGTTGAAAATATTGCAGTTCTGAACGAAAACGACAAAGATGTTTTCACGCTTCTGGAAGTGACAAATAAAGATAAGTCGAAGGAAATAATTTTTCAGTCGGTGGACACTGTCAGATCCTTTACCGGAAACTTTTATGCATTCCAGGGAAGTTATGGCGTAGCAGGTATGAAGGATGGAGCTGTGACATCCTTGTATCTTGGAAAAGGGAAAAGTCTCAGCTACGGAAATTTAAGTATTGTTGCAGCTGAAAACCCGGTTTCAGCAAGTGTTGAGGTGAGCGGTAACAAACTTTTGGTAAGCTGTACAGGCCCTGTTAAGATTTCTATCCTTAATAAAAAAGTAAAAAGTTATACGATAAACACTAATAGCAAGGTCGATACGAAAAAAGCTGAAAGTCTTAATAAAGCATCTTCTATTTATGTTCCCGCATCCATGGGAACTATAATAGAACTTAAGTAACAATGTTATGAAAAGCGTATTTGTAAAAGTTTTCATATATCTTCTTTTTACTTTCCGTTTTGTGGCCGGACAGAATCCCATCATTGGGAATATTGGCATTTCCGATCCGCATGCAAGGGTGTTTAACGATACGCTCTACCTGTTTACCGGGCACGACGATCATCCTGGCGACAGTACCTGGGTGATGCGCGACTGGCTTATATTTTCTACCACCGATCTTGTGAACTGGAAAATAGAAGGAGATATATCGCCCAAGGACAATTATATGGACGACAACAGCACCAGTTGCTGGGCTTCCGATGCCATCGACAGAAACGGGAAGTATTATTTCTATTTTTCGAACCATAAGAATAATATTGGGGTAATGGTGGCTAATTCTCCCAAAGGGCCTTTTAAGGATGCCTTGGGAAAACCTCTGGTCAGCTGGTTCGATCCTACAATTCTTATTGACGATGATCAGCAGAAAACCCCTTATATTGTTTATGGAGACAAGGCAGAATCATATCACATCGCCCGGCTGAATAACGACATGATTTCGCTTGCTGAAACTCCCCGGGCAATTCAGATTACAGGTGAAGAATGGAAGACGGCCCCGTCCTGGATGGATAAGAATTATATTTTCAAACGGAACGGAATATATTATTTGGTTTGGGCTTATGGATATGCTACTTCAAAAAACGTGTACGGGCCTTACGAATGCAGAGGAGTTGCAGGCAAAGGTCATAATCTGGATGCCTTTGCTCATGGCAGCTTTTTCGAGTGGCAAGGCCAGTTCTATCATATTTGGTGTCATTATATTAAAGTAGGCAGGAAATATCGTGAAACGGTGATAAGCTATTGCCATTTCGACGATCAGGGAAATATAAAAACCGACACACGCTTTCTCGATAAGCATTATGCTTACGGCGTCGGGAGGTACGAAGCAGTGTGGGATACCATAGAAGCTGAATGGTTTACCGCCCGGTCAAAAGAGCTGGTTAAGAAGGAATGTGTTGAAGGTGGCTTCGAAGTTGCTAATATTGGAAACCAAAGCTGGCTGAAATTTTCGAAAGTTGATTTTAAGAATGCCGGAAATATTTTTTCGGCCCGCCTTTCAAATGTCAATCCGGGTGTAACAATGGAAATCAGGCAGGATAGTATCACCGGGCCATTGCTGGGTAAAATGAAACTTGCTGAAAGCGCATCGGAAAGGGATTTTATAAAAGTCAATTTAGCCTATAAGAAACCTGTTGGCACCAAAGATATTTACCTGCGCTTCGAAGGAAATATTAATAAGAAACTGCATCTCAACTGGATAAGTTTTAATCAGAAAAAATAAAACAACATACCTATGATTTCAAGAATATTAATGTGTTCATCACTATTGGTTGTTTTCACAGGAACTGCTTTTTCGCAGGAAAAAGAAAGCTGGAAAGCATCGCCCGAATTCGTGGAAAAACTCTCCAAAAACCAGACAGAGTTTAATTACTACGAAGAGAAAGTTCCGCATTTTACCTTGCCCGATCCGTTGATTACGGCCGATGGTAAAAAAGTGCTTCATCCCGACGAATGGCGCATGATACGTCGCCCTGAAATTCTCGCCATGTTAGAGTCGCAGGTTTATGGCAAAGTACCGGCAACAAAGTATCACAAAGACTTTAAAATAGTTAAGGAAGATAAAAGTGCCATGAACGGAGCTGCTACTTTGAAAATGGTCGATATAACCATATCTGCTTCAAGTAAGTCGCTTACCATTCACATGGGACTTTTCATTCCTAACCATGTTACCAAACCAGTTCCGGCGTTTCTTTTGGTGTGTAACCGTCCTCCCGATAATATCGATTTCACAAGGCAAAAGAAAAGTGAGTTCTGGCCAGCCGAGGAAGTAATTGCCAGAGGTTATGCCATTGCGGCTTTCTACAATGCCGATGTGGATCCTGATAACTTCGACAATTTCAAAAACGGCATTCATGGGGTTTTGGATAAACAGCGCAATAACGAGTCTTGGGGTACTATTGCTGCGTGGGCCTGGGGTGTGAGCCGGTGTGTCGATTACCTGGTGACCGACAAAGCCATTGCCAAAGATAAAATTGCCGTGGTTGGTCATTCCCGTGGTGGTAAAACTGCCCTCTGGGCCGGAGCCACCGACGAACGTATTGCCCTTGTTATTCCCAACGAAGCCGGTTGTGGTGGTACTTCTCTCGAAAGAAGAAAGTACGGAGAAACTATTGATCGTATCAACAAGTCGTTTCCTCACTGGTTCTGCGGAAACTATAAGTCCTATGCAAATAAGGAGGACTCTCTTCCGGTTGACAATCACATGCTGATGGCGCTGATTGCTCCGCGTGCCTTGTATGTGGCC
>JAJYAG010000288.1 GCA_021779665.1 Bacteroidota bacterium
CCTGTGCTTTTGTCGGTAATCAAAAGGTGAACATCGGCAGTCTGAACATCTCGGACAAAATTTACAAAATTTACTTCCTTCCTCAGGTAAGTAAAATCGCAGTTACCACAATCAACAAAAAGCTTAATATAATTCCCCAGTAACGATTCCTCCGGATCCTCGCCGGCAAAACTTAAGGTTTTGAATGGAAACAATAAAATCAAAAGAGTCAAAAACTTGATGAACTGAAAATAGCGGTGGGGTTTGAAAATCTTAACAATCATAACGTTCATAATACTTTTTAGCGTTTTATAAGAATATTAACCTTAATTGCAAAATTATTTATTAAAAAGTAAATCATTGGTTAAAATTTATCCAAAACTGATTAAAATTTTGGAAGTTTTAAGTTGGTTATTAGTTTTTCTTTGTTCCAGTGTGGTATAAACTTATGAAACTTTAAAAAATTGTTTATCAATGAGAAAAAATCAAATAACCATAGCTGTTCTGATCCTGTTTATTTTAGGATTTACAGCCTGTAATAAAAAGCCAGGAGGAGAAAGCGAATCCAGAACAGAGTCGCTCACAGCAGGCTGGAAAATGCAGCCCCAGGATAAGCTCATGGAAGTTAGCGATTCGTTAATTTCTCTTGACGGGTTTGATGCCTCAAAATGGTTTGAGGCCATTGTTCCGGGAACGGTTATGGGCAGCCTTTCGACTAACAAGGTGATTGAAGATGCCACTTTCGGAATTAACATGTTAAAGGTTGACACCACCCAGTTTCGTCAGCCATGGTGGTTCCGCACAACCTTCAATTTAACTGCAAAGGACCTCGGCAAGGATGTGTCGCTCCGCTTTAATGGTATTAACTATCGCGCTGACCTCTGGGTAAACGGCAAAAAAGTCGTGGGCATGGAAACCTTCGCCGGCACCTACCGCATGTTTTCTTTCAATATCAATAATTATATACATGAAGGAAAAAATACAGTAGCCCTGAAAATGAAACCCTTTGTAAACGGCGAATATTCGGTTGGTTTTTGCGACTGGAACCCGCTTCCTTCCGATAAAAACCTGGGTATTTACCGCGAAGTTTTTCTGGAAGTAACCGATGGCGTTAAAATCCGCAGTCCTTTTGTCTATTCAAAAGTGGACACCGTAAGTAAAAGCGCCGCCGACCTTTACATTCAGGCCGAAGTAATCAACACTTCCGATAAAGCCATGGAAGGAACCGTGGCTATTGATTTTGAAGTTGGCAAAGTTGAGAAAAACGTAAAAGTTGAACCGCACGATACCCTTACATGTACTTTTAATCCCGAGGATTTCGGTGCTTTAAAGGTAAAAAATGTGGAGCTCTGGTGGCCGAATGGCATGGGTAAGGCTAAGCTTTACAATTTAAAAGCTGAATTTGTCTCAGGAAATAAAGTTCTCGACCGCGTTGAAAAGAAATACGGCATCCGCCAGATCCGCAGCTATCTCAATGCCGATAAAAACCGCACTTTCGAGATCAACGGCAAGTTTGTCCTTTTAAAAGGAGGTGGCTGGGCCGACGATATCTTTCTGCAGGACACCCGCAAATCGGTCGAAGCCCAGATGCGCTACATACGCCACATGGGTCTGAACAGTATCCGCTGCGAAGGCTTCTGGGGTAAGGATGAAAACCTGTATGAGTTATGCGACGAATATGGCGTTCTGGTGATGATTGGCTGGAACTGCATCTGGGAATGGGAAGAATACCTGTTTAAACCCACCCACGAAAAATATGGCGGTGCGGTAACACCCGAAGATATTGAACTGCTGGCTGCATCGTGGAAGGACCAGATGCTGTGGCTGAGAAATCATCCGTGCATTTACATCTGGATGTTGGGCAGCGACAAGCTTCCTCATCCCGATCTTGAAAATAAATATGTTGCCTTATTCAACAAATATGATCCTTCACGCCCCTACTCCACTTCTGCAGGTGGTGCCGGAACAGAAAATAACAACATAGTAGCCGAAGTTCCGCTTGTGAGCGACATTAGCGGGCCCACAGGAATGAAAATGTTAGGCCCTTATGCATGGACTCCCCCGCACTATTGGTTTACCGACACAACACTTGGCGGCGCCTACGGCTTCAACACCGAAACCTGTCCGGGAGCAAGCATTGCACCTCTGGCATCGCTCAAGAAAATGATGCCCGAAGAAGCGCTCTGGCCAATCGACAAAAAATACTGGGAATATCATACCGGTCGCAACGAGTTCACCAGCCTCGACCGTGACATCAGGGCCATCAACGAGCGTTACGGCAAATCAAACAATGTGGAAGACTTCTCTTTCAAGGCCCAGGTAAACAACTACGAGATTATGCGCCCGCAGTTCGAAGCTTTTATTGCACACAAACCCAAAAGTACAGGATTGGTGCAGTGGCAGCTAAATTCGGCCTGGCCCAAACTGATATGGCAGCTTTACGACACCTACCTGCAGCCCAACGGGTCGTTCTACGGTGTAAAAAAAGCCTGCAACCCGCTGCACGCTATCTACCGTTATGGTTTCAACGACATTTATCTCGCCAACGAGGATTTGCAGGATGCAAAAGATCTGACAGTTAAAATCAGGATCTTTGATATCAATTCAAAAGAAATATTCAGCAACGAATGGAAAGGCGAAATTCCTTCCAATATTTCAAAATTCATTTATAAGCTTCCTGAGCTAAAGAACCTCACTCCGGTTTATTTCGTCGACTTACGCGTATTCAACAACGCAAATAAAGAGGTGGATAACAGTGTTTACTGGCTCTCGACCAAAAAGGATGAGCTGGATTACGAAGGTTCCAAAAAGCTGTCGTGGCCTTTTTACACGCCCACCAAAGCTTTTGCAGATTATACAGCGCTCGATAAGCTGCCGAAGGTAAAAATGGAATATCAGTATTCGTACAGCAAGGATGACCAGTTTGGAATTGTAACCCTCAAAGTGAAGAATCCGTCGGCCTCCGTCGCTTTCTTTACCTATATGGATGTGCTCGATCCGGAAACCCGTAAACCTGTTCTTCCTGTTTACTGGAACGATAACTACGTTACCCTTTTCCCGGGCGAAGAAAGGACTTACGAGGCAAAATTTTTCCTGGCCGACTTCGCCGGAAGCAAGCCTGAACTGGAAATACGCGGATGGAATGTCGATAAAACCTCAGTAAAATAATTATCATGGAAAGAGAAAAATATGCAGTAGGTATAGATCTCGGGGGCACTTTTATAAAATTTGCGCTTGTTTCGGGATCAGGAGAGATAATATACCACAGTAAGCTATCCATCGGGCCTTCTTCCACCCGCGATGATATTCTGGCTACCATACACGAAGCCATTGAACTCACCATAAAAAGTGCAAAAGAAAAGAATCTGGACATTCTGGGCATAGGTATTGGAACTCCCGGCGTTTGCTGCGACGGGATCGTGGTTGGTGGTGCCGACAATCTGAATGGCTGGTCGGATGTGCATCTTTCGAAAATTTTCTCTGAAGCTTTTCAGTTACCCGTGCTTATTGATAACGATGCCAATGTGATGGGACTTGGCGAAACCATCTTTGGTGCTGCAAAAGGTTGTACCGATGTAATTTTCCTCACTGTTGGTACCGGCATTGGTGGCGCCATTGTTGCCAACGGCAATCTTTACGGAGGATATAAAAACCGCGGCACCGAAATGGGCCATGTAACCATAAACCACAAAGGTATCGACTGTAATTGCGGCGGAAGAGGCTGCCTGGAAGCTTACGCCTCAACAGGTGCGCTTATAAGACAGTATTCACAAATGACAGGACTGGATGAAAAGAAAGTGGATGGATTTTACCTCGTACGAAAGTATAAAGAAGGCGAAGAGGCCGCTGTAAAATGTATGGAAGAACATACCGATTACCTGGGACATGGCATTGCCGGCTTTATCAACACCTTTGCGCCGCAGAAAGTGGTGGTTGGTGGTGGAATTTCCGAATCGGGTCAGTTCTATATCGATATGATCAGCAAATCGGCGATGAGCTATGCCATGCCCGATTGCGCTGCCAATACCGAAGTTGTTGGAGCTACCCTCGGCAATAACGCCGGATGTCTGGGTGCTGCGTGCTTAATTTTCAAATCCTGCTAAATCGATTTAAATGAAAAGAAACTATTGGATTGTCCTGCTGATCATGTTTATTTTTTTCGTGATCTCTTTTCTTACAAACATTATCGGGCCCCTTGTACCGGAAGTGATAAAAGGGTTTAACGTCAGCAAGGGAATGGCGGGATTACTGAATTTCTCCTTTTTCATTGCCTACGGCGTGATGTCGATACCGGCAGGTATGCTCACCGAGAAATACAAG